>JAVBTU010000006.1:0-3843 GCA_031556015.1 Thermoguttaceae bacterium | reverse complement strand
ACTCGAACAATCGCCCGATTTGTTGGAGCGTTTCCGCAGGAAAAGCGAAAACACTCCTGTTTATCCCCTTTATTATTTTAGCATTATCGGCCGGTTTCGCAAGATTCGAATCGGTTGCGAAAGCCGCCGCGACTCGGTCGGATACGGCGAACGACGCTTTCGCCCAAGCCGTTGCCGGAACGTTGAAACTGCCCCCCGACGCGGAGGGGCTTACCGGTTCCGGAGTCAATCCGCTGGCTCAATCCGGTCGCACACGCAATCAGGCCGCATTGGCGAAAACGTTGGAAAAGCAGACGCCCGCAGCCGGCCCGGACGATTTCCGCGCCCAAGCGGACGACACTCCGGTCGTTTCCCTTTCGCGTGAACAGTGGACTCTCGTGTCGAAACTCTCACGGATCCCGACCGAAAAGCAGTATCGGCAGGCGTTGCGGGAACTCTCAGGAAGCTCCCGGGCGAATTCGCTGATGATCGGGGTCAATCCGTACTGGAGGTCGGCGTTCGATCAGATGCAGCTCCGCGCTCCGAATCGAAACGTCCGAACCCATCGCAGCTCCACCTGGCGCCCGACGCACGTTTATCAATCGGCGGTCTCCTACGACATGAACGGTCCCGCTCCCAGCGAATATATCGTTCCGGGCTCGATGTACACGGAATATGGAAATTCCGCGCCGGAACCGAATCGGTTCCTCGATTTCAACGAGTTCCTCGAATCGGGAGCCGCGGGAGAATACCGAATCGAAGACTCCGGTGTCTACACCGAACCGCCGCTGATGTTCGAAGGGGACGCGGTCGAAGTCGAAGGGACGATGTTGTACGAATACTTCGGGCAATGCCCGAACGCAATGGAGCCGATTCATTTCTGGGTGACGCCGTTTTACGCCGGAAGCGACGTCGGAAGCGACGGGAATTCGGATTCGTACAATATTTCGCGAACCGGCGTTCAGTTCGGCGGACACATGAATCTCGGTCGCCACTCCGCATTCGGCATCGTGATCGGGTATTCCGATCCGGTCCTGTCGCAAAAATATGCCCGATACACGGCCAACGATTACCAGTTCGGGCTCTACGGGGGAACGTACATCAATCACGTGTATGAACTCAAGGGATACCTCGGCTGCGGCTATCAGGATTATACGAGCCGCCGCTCTTCGCCGACGCTGAAAGAACACGCCGCGGGCCGGACGACCGGGAGCAGTTTCGCGATGAGTTTCGAGCTGGCCCGACCGTTTGACGATCAGTACGGCGGTCTGTGGAGACCGTTTCTCGCGCTCGACCTGAATAACGTCCAGCAGAACGGTTACCAGGAATTCGGAAGCGGCATGGCTTTCCGGTACGACGACGCCTCGCTGACGAAAACGTTTTTCCGACTCGGAGCGAATCGGGAGATTTATCGGGGCAACTGGAAAATTCGCGCGGGAATGGCGTACAGCACGCAACTGGGCGGACAAAGCACCCCGGCGAGCATGGAATACCTCGTGGGAACGCCTTACGGTATCATGGAATACGGCGTCGACACGGCCCGGGATTTCATTCACGGCAATCTCGGCTTGGAATATTTCCTCGATCACGGTCGAAGGACGTCTCTGTTCAGCGATTACAACGTCCATGCCTCGAAACGGGAAACCGATTACTACGCTTCGCTCGGCTTCAAGTGGTTGATGTAAAATCACGCGAGCCGGGACCTGTACGAGCCGGGACCTGCACGAGCCGGAACCTGTACGAGCCGGGACCTGTGGTCCCGACCACCATCTTTGGGCGAACGGCGGACACGTTGGGCGACGTTGTCCGTCGTTTTTTTACGCCAAAACGGCTCGAACTTTCGAGCATCGTTCGACGGTTTCCTTGAATTCCGGAAAAGTCAGGGATTGACGCCCATCGCAGAGGGCGGTTTTCGGATCCGGATGAACTTCGACCAATAGTCCGTCGGCGCCCGCCGCCGTCGCGGCAACCGCCATCGGACCGACCAGGTAAGATTTTCCGACCGCGTGCGAAGGATCGACGATAATCGGCAGGTGGGTCTTCGCCTTGATTTCCGGAATAACCGCCAGCGGAAGCGTAAAGCGCGTATACGTTTCAAACGTCCGAATCCCACGTTCGCACAGAATGACCTGCTGGTTGCCGCCGGCGAGAATGTATTCGGCGGACATGAGAAATTCCTCGAGCGTATTGCTGAAACCACGTTTGAGGAGGACCGGTTTGCGGATTCTCCCGACCGCTTCGAGCAGTCGATAATTTTGAGCGTTGCGAGTTCCGATTTGCACGACGTCGGCGTATTCGGCAACCAGCGGAACCTCTTCGGGCGACATCGCTTCGGTCACGATCGCCAAGCCGGTTTCCCTGCGGGCTTTGTCGAGAATCTTCAACCCTTTTTCTTTGAGTCCCTGGAAGACGTAGGGGCTTGTTCGCGGCTTGAACGCCCCGCCGCGAAGTCCGGTCGCACCGGCTTCTTTGACGGCCAAGGCGGTCGAAATCGTCTGCTCCTCCGTTTCCACGGAACACGGCCCGGCGATAATCCCGAAAGCCCCTTCGCCGATCGACAACGAACCGGCTTGAACGATGGTCGGCTCTTTTCGGTATTTCCGGCTGGCCAACTGAAACGGATCGGACACGGCCGCGATTTTCTCAACGCCGTTCATTTCCTGGATTTCCGTCCGAATCGTCGAATCGTGCGGATGCGTTCCTGTCAGCGGATCGACGACGATGACCACGGCGGTCCCATCAAATTCGGTGGGAAATCCAAACAGTTTTTTTTCCTTGAGTCGCTCGAGAACCGCGTTGACTTGAGCCGATTTCGACCCTGAAACCATTTGTATTATCACCGAAAACTCCGAAATGCAAAAGGGAACGACCGGGGGAACCCCGGCAAGTATAGCTCAAAGAAAGCTCGCGAGGAGCAATTTCTCGACAAAACGCGAAGAAAAGTGGAGTTATATCCGTCAAAACGTGCAGGACAGGCCCCGTGATTCACCGACGGAAAAATCCTTGGGGATAATAATATCAGCTTGTCGGGCCGGTTTCAAGATCGGTTTCTTGAAAGGGTAATCCCTATCAATTGGAGCACAGGCTTCCAGCCTGTGTTACGGGCAGAATGCCCGTGTTCCAATGCCCGTGCTCCAATGGATTTATCGGATAAAGAGCAATTCCCGATATTTCGGCAAAGTCCACAGTTCATCGTCGACGATCAGTTCCAACGCGTCGATGTGCGAGCGGATTTCCACGAGGAGTGGGACGACGGTTTTCGCGAACTGGATCGCTCTTTCCCGGTCTACCTCGTGCGATTTCGCTTTGAGCTTCATCTCGGCCAATTCCGCGACTTTGAGTTTGATCTGGCCGATATGCTTTCCGATTTCTTCAATGGTTTCCAGGTTTCCTGAAGCAAGCGGCCCGAATTTTTCGGCGGGAAAAACCTGTTGAATTCGGCAGACGTTTTCCAGGAGCGACGATTGGTATCGGATCGCGACCGGGATGATGTGATTCGTCGCCAAGTCGCTCAGTACGGTCGCTTCGATTTCGATTTTTTTCGCGTAATACTCCAGTTTGAATTCCGTTCGTGCGACGAGTTCCTTTTCGGTCAGTACATCGGTCTGCTCGAACATTTCAATCGTCTCTTTGGCCAGGTAAGAGTCGTAGATCAACGGAACGCAGGTTTCGACGCAAAGCCCGCGATCGGCGGCCTCTTTTTTCCAATCATCGCCGTATCCGTTGCCGTTGAATCGAATCGGTTTGGAGTCCTTGATATACGACCGGACGACTTCGAAAATCGCTTTCTCTTGCGGCGTTCCATTTTTGATTTTCTCGTCGACTTCTTTTTTGAACAACCGCACCTGGTGCGCGACGGCCGTG
>JAVBTU010000368.1:0-3267 GCA_031556015.1 Thermoguttaceae bacterium | reverse complement strand
GGTCCAGATTCTCCCGGCTTGGGAATATTCGCGGCAAAGCAATCGTACACAAACCGGTGTTCCGCGATCCGTGTGGGAAGTCCCGTTCGCGAAAAACGCCGACGCGATCGCCGACGGATTGCTGTTTCGAAATATCAATCGGCGGGAACACGCACAAACGACGTACAATTTCAGCATCGCTCCTTGGCGGACGGTGGAAATGATTTGGCCAAACGCGGGCGGGAAACAGTTTCCGCAGAACACGCGTTGGTTCTCCGCCTGTTCCTGGGACAAATACGTTTGGATTCCGTCGCTTTATTGCGGGATTCTCGGCGTCGTTTTCGCGATTGTCGGTTGCGCAAAACATCGAAAGATCGCCGCGGTTTTTCTGCTGCTCCTGGTCGGTTCGTTCGGTTCGTTCGGACTCGGTCGGCTCTTTCCCGGTTTGAACGTGGGGGATCCGGTGGGCGGGATCTATTGGCTGATGAACGTGCTTTTGCCGGGATACGCCCAGTTTCGATACCCGGCCAAACTGCTCACGGTCGCCGCGATTCCGTTTGCCGTACTCGTCGGATACGGATTCGATCTCTGGTCGACACGGTCGAAAAAAATCCCACGCAGCGTGTTCGTTTTGCTCGGTTTGTCGATTTCGGCGTTGCTGGTGCTATTCTGCACGCCGCTTTGGAGCATGGTCGCGAAAAACGTCCCGAATTGCCCGATGTTCGGGCCGTTTCAAGAATCCTTGGCGAAGAGCGAGTTGACCTTTTCGTTGCTCCAAACGAT
The DNA here is from genome assembly GCA_031556015.1 of Thermoguttaceae bacterium. GTDB lineage: Bacteria > Planctomycetota > Planctomycetia > Pirellulales > Thermoguttaceae > JAVBSX01. Next base: position 2,505 of record JAVBTU010000368.1, on the reverse strand, counting down.
CGTCGTCCTCGGCGTATTCGCGGGTATCGTTCGTTTCGCGGGTTCTTCGCGGGTTCGGGGCCTGTCGATCGTTTTGCTTTGCGGCGTCGAAATTTTTATCGCCAATCACGGAATGATACCAACCGTCAGCCGCGGCGAGTTCACGACGCAATCGCCGTTTTCAGCGAAGATCGCGGAAATACACGATTCGCCGGTTCCAGCGCGAATCTATCGGTATTCGATCTGGTATCCGCCAGCTTTTCGCACGAAAACGAGTCCGGACCGACTCGCCGAGAGCGTCCAGTTCGACCGGGTCTCGCATTGGCCGAAATACTCGCTGGAAGACCGCGTGAGCGTAGTCGATGTACAGGGAACGATGTCCATCCGAACGTATTTGGAGCGACTGGAGCGGATTCGCACTTCCGCGAAAGGATTCGAAGACCGTATTGCCCAGCTCGGCGTCGAATATGTGGTTTTGCCGAACCGCAAAACGCTCGACCCGAATAAAGCGACGAAAATCGCAACCGTTCCCGGGGAAGACGTCGCCCTGTGGATTATCAAAGACCCCAAGCCGATCGCACGAATACGGGAAGGGGAAAAACCGGTCCGAATTACCGTTTACGAACCGTGTAAAATCGTACTGGAAACCGATTTGACACAGCCGGAAACCGTGGTACTCGCGGAGCAATACTGGCCCGGCTGGAAGGCTCGAATCGAAAGCGGCGATCGCTCGTTTTCGACGAAGATTTTCCCGGTTGAGGAGATTTTTCGCGGAATCGACGTTCCCGGGGGAAGGTGCCGGATTACGATTTTCTACGAGCCGCTCCTTTTCCGAATCGGGCTCGGACTTTCCCTGATTACGGGAGCGGTAATGCTCGTTCTCCGCCTCAAACGAACGGCTTAAGGTTGATCGTTTGTCGAAACGTTCCAAAAATCCTTCTTTTCAAGTTTCAACTCGTCGATCACCTTGAACCAACGGTCGATCGGGAGTGGAGTGTCGTCGAAGTTGTTCGTTCCGAACGAGAATTTCGCCCCCATTTCCTTCGCGAGTTTGAGGAATTTCAGGTTCGGAAATTGCGACGTCGCCTGCACTTCGATCGCGATGTTTTTCTTCACAGCCAGTTCAATGATTTCCTTCATTCGCTCTTCGGTCCAGAGCCGGTCGTAAAGGTGTTCCACCGGTTTAGGCAAATACGTCGGATTGGCAAGGATGCTGATCGGCTCCCTGAGGACCTGTCGATTGTGCTCCATGTACCGAATCATCCACTTTTCCGGGTCGTCGATCTTGTAATCGTCCAACCACATTTTCGCCGGCTTGCCGTCCGGGCCGGTTCCCATGATCATGGTGTCGGCGAGGACGAAGTCGAGTTTTTGAAACAGCTCCGGATCGATCCGCTCGTTCCAATCACGGTCGTTGACCTGGATTCCGACGAGCAGCGTTTTTCCGTCGACCTTGACTTTTCGGGCGTTTTCGATAAACGCACGGAGTTTTTCGTTGTCGGAAATCGGCCAATCGCGTCCGAAATTTTCCAGCACGCCGGAGCGAATTCCGGTTTTTTCCTGCCGGACCGCCGCTTTTTCCGGGGTCATACCGCCCCGCAAATGGATATGGTAATCGACCAGAACGATCCCGTCATTTTTCAACGAAGCGATTTTCTGTTGGATCTTTTGATCGAGTCGGGGAACGAAAGCATCCTCCTGAGCCGCATGAATCGCGGAACCGATGAGGAAAACGAGAATCGACAGGAATGTTTGTACGGACATGAAATCGAGCCTGTTTCGGGTTGACGAATTAAACCGGGGCCCTACAAGGCGACCGGAGACAACCGTCGATTATAAAGCGGACGGGTTCGAAAGTGAATTCCCGGACGGTGCGATTTCCTCGACGACTTTTTGGATCGCCGCAAGCGGGGTCGGCTGGATCGCCTGGAGCAGCTTTTTCACGCCGCTGCCGGGTGGGTCGTTCCTCGAACACGAAAATCGATAGAGATTCCCTTCGCTCCCCCACGGCTCGAGCCGGATTTCCGTAACGTCGTACTCGGTTTCCAACGTCTTTTTCAGATCGTTGTACTCTTGTGGCAGACTTGTTTCCGGAATAACGGTTTCGTCGGACACCTGAGGAAGCGTTTGTACCGGGGCCGCTTCTTTCCGGTCGGGCGATGAATCGATTGTCGTGTTAAAATCGGTTTCGACGGAAGGACTCAGCGTGAAATTTCGAATTCCGTTTTCCTCCGTCGATTCGTCGAAGGAGTAATCGTCGTCGAAATCGTCTTCAGGTTCCGACCGCACGGGTCTTGCGACGCTTTTGGACTTGGAGTCCCGGACCGGTTTTTCTTCGTCCTGCCGGAAGAAATGTTTCCAGGAAACGGAAAACAACGCCGTGCCGCCTTTTCCCGACGGCAATCCGTTCCAAAAAATCGCGATCAACAGCAGCGAGATCAACGCCAGAATCATCGTCGCCGATCGGAGAAACAAAACGGTGGGGGAGTTGGACATTATTTTAATTACGAATTACGGATTATGAAT
>JAVBTU010000193.1:0-4599 GCA_031556015.1 Thermoguttaceae bacterium | reverse complement strand
GCATCGCCGCTTTTTCCGGAGTGAACCCGCCGAGCTCCATGAAAATACCGTTCGCCTGGCTGATCACCATCAAGCCGGGCGCCGTTCCGAGAAAAAAGAGCGCGAACAAAACCCAGTAATCGACGGTTTTGATCATGCCGAGCCAGTTGTATTCCATTTTGCCGGGAACGGCGGCTTGCGTGGGGTTTTGCGGCGTCGGAATCGTCGGCGGACTTGTGATAAAAGAAGCGGCCCCGATCGCGATCAAGGACGCGATGCCGAGAATTTGCAAAACGACGCCGACCCCCAATTCGTAGCGGTTCAGCAGCGTTGCACACAGCGGCGCGATAATGACAGGTCCGAAACCGAGCGCTCCGACGACCAGCCCGGATGCGAGCCCCTTGCGGTCCGGAAACCAACGAACGGCAGTAGCGACAATCGGGCCGTAAGCGAGACCGCTTCCCATGGAAATGAGAAAACCGAGGAAGAAACAGAGCATCCCGTAACTTCCCGACACGGACGCTCCGATCAGGCCGACCGAATAGCAGACCGCTCCGAGTGCGATGGGCAATCGAGGGCCGCGTTTGTCGGCAAGTTTTCCCGCGATGATCATGCCCAGCGGAAGAAACATAATACTGAGCGTGAAGACGAAACCCCAATGAGCTTTGAGGACGAGTTTATCGTCCGGAATTTCGACCATGAGCAGGACCGGCGTCGAGAAGACGCTCCCGGCATAAGCGACTCCTTGAGCGATGTTTGCGGCGATTCCGAGAGCGAGATAGAGCCAGCGTTTCATAAGCATTGACGTCGGTTGCGAGAAAAGGTCCCCGAAAGAAACGGCGCCGACGTCGGGGCTCGACGGACCGAAACAAGGGCTTCATTCTATCGTTTTGGACTGGAATAGCAAGTTCGGTGCGCCGGATTGAGTGAGCCCCCGTTAGCGCCGGGGCTTGCCCCGGGCTGGGCGGAGTGGACGGTTTTCACACCGGGGCGTCGTGCGCCGAACGTGATGTGTGATGTTTCCCCTCATAAGCGCGGGACAAGCCACGCCGCTATACCATTGAACGTCAAAAAAGTGATTTTTCTCTCTTAACCGGTACTCCGCTTGTTTGGGGGCATGAACGGTTTAAACCAGTGCAAAAACGACCGGTTCTTGACGGTGTGGAGTATAACTTGTTTTTTGAGAAAAATCATCTAAATTCAGACCAAGCGGCGAACGTTGTGAAAAACGCTCCGCGAGGGAATCCCATTGTCCAACGGTTGTTCCATGAAATTTCTCGACGAAAATTTTTTACTGCAAAGTGCGGCGGCCCGACGACTGTACCATGATTTCGCCCGCGATTTGCCGATCCTCGACTACCATTCGCATCTTTCGCCGCAAATGATCGCGGAGGACCACCGTTTCGCGAACATGACGGAGATTTGGCTCGCCGGCGACCATTATAAATGGCGAGCGATGCGAGCGGCGGGGATTCCGGAGCGGCTGATCACCGGGGACGCGAACGATTGGGACAAATTTCAGGCGTGGGCCGAAGTCGTGCCGCAAACGCTCCGTAATCCATTGTATCACTGGACGCATCTGGAATTGCGCCGACCGCTCGGAATCGACGATCTTTTATTCGGTCCGGACACGGCGCCGGACGTCTGGAAAAGAGGAAACGCCCTCCTGAAGAATCCGGAGTTTTCCACTCGCGGAATCCTGCGACAGATGAACGTCCGGCTCGTCTGCACGACCGACGACCCGAGCGATTCGCTCGATTTTCATCGGACGATCACGAAAGACGAAACGTTCGATATTGCCGTTTTCCCCACGTTCCGACCGGATCGGGCGCTGAACATTCCTTTGATGACGGCGGACGGAAGCACGGATCGAACGGATTGCGTCGAGGTTTACGTACAATATCTCGACCGGCTGGGTCGGTCCGCCGACGTGGAGATTCGGACCTACGCCGATCTGGTCGCGGTGTTACGTTCCCGACACGCGATCTTTCACGCTCACGGTTGCCGACTGTCCGACCACGGATTCGGACGGTTCGTCTACGACGCCGACTGGACTCTTTCGCAAGTCGAACACGTTTTTCAAACGATCCGGGACGGTAAACCGGTTTCCCCGGAAGGCGAACTCGCGCTCCGTTCCGCTTTACTGTCGGAAATCGGCAAGATGAACGCCGAAAAAGGGTGGGCGATGCAACTTCACCTCGGCGCTTTGCGCAACAACAACACGCGACTGTTCAAGCAGCTCGGAACCGACTGCGGTTGTGATTCGATGGGGGACGGCCCTTCGGCGCACTCGCTAAGCCGGTTTCTCGACGCTTTGGACCGTAAAGGGCAATTGCCGAAAACGATCCTCTACAACCTCAATCCGGCCGACAACGACATGATCGCGACGATGATCGGCAATTTCCAGGACGGTATCACGCCGGGCAAACTCCAGTACGGCAGCGGATGGTGGTTCCTCGACCAACGGGACGGGATTGTCCGGCAACTGGAATCGGTTTCCAACCACGGGCTCCTGAGCCGTTTCGTCGGGATGCTGACCGACAGCCGTTCGTTTTTATCTTTTACCCGCCACGAATATTTCCGGCGTATCCTCTGCAATCTCCTCGGAACGGAAATGGAGCAGGGGCTGCTCCCCGACGACTACGAACTGGTCGGCGGACTGGCCGAAGACGTCTGTTACAAAAACGCGAAAGAGTATTTCGAGTTCGACCTGCCGGGAGAGTGAGAGTGTATGGGCATATGCTAAGGCTTCGGAGAAATTCGTAATTTTTTTCCGGAAAGCTGGTAGGTGCAGTCGACCGGGTCGAGCGCGGCACGAAGAAGTTCGTGTATGTCCGCCTGTTCCAACTGGAACGAAATTCGTTGATCCGGATCGATCCCTTTTTCGCGGATCGCTTTTTTGTCGATTTCGACCTGCAAATCCAGGGACTCGGAGAGGTATTGGAAAAACTCGGTCAAGGTCTTGTTCTTCACTTCGACTCTCTGGAATCGTTGCCGGGAAAGCGGGACGTCTTTGGTCGTCGATTTGGTCGAACCCGTTTTCGGCTCGGGGCTCTTTCGGACCGTGAGCGGCAAGTTTTCGGGAATGGGAACAAATGCGATTTTTTGCTCCCGAATTTCAAACGTCGCGTCGAAACCGATCGACAGCAGCGAAAGAAGTTCGTAGGCCGTCGTTTCGGGCAAGTCGAGTTCCGGCCAAAGATCGTGTGGAATCAGGTTCAAGGACGCAATATCCAGCCGTAATTTTTTCGCGATCCCCTGGAGGATTTCGCGGGGCGTGTCCAGTCGCTTTGTTTTGAGCCGGATTTTTTGAGTAAGTGGTTGTAAAGCGGTCGGCGGCGATCGGAAGATTCGCCGTTTTTCCAAAAGAAGCGTTTACAGTTTAGCCGCGGCTTCTTTCGGCCCAAGGTACGCGATTTCCCCGACACGGCAAAACCCGAGATCGAGTTTCTTCGCCAAAAGCCGGAACATTTCCGTTCCGGAAACGTCCCGGGCCATGAATTCGAGCCGCGTCCCCGGATCGATTCGACGGTCCAGTAGGAACCCGATTCCTTGGAGTTTCGCGTACTGTCCGATCGTGTCCCGCAACTCCGAGCCGGAAAACCGTACATCGACCGGGCGATCCCAGTACGACCGGGCCGACGAAGTCGCAAAGACGACGAACAGCAAGGCAACGAGTGGGATAGGAATACGGGACATAGCTTCGGGCATGGGGCCGGTGAATTGGGTTGAACAGCGGGAACCCGGTCGTCAATGGAGCGATTTCTCGAACTCTTCCAAAGTTTTGCAGGTCGCTGCGTGGGCTGCCCATGAATCCAAGGCCGTCGGATCGGCCATTTTACGGATCGTTTCCTCGACGCCCTTGGGGACTTTTTTGAATCGAGCGCGAAGGAACGTCAAAACCGTTTCCGCCTTTCCTTCCGCCTTGCCTCTCGCTTCGGCTAATTCTTCTCTTTCTTCAAAAATCGTTTTCATCATGCTTGTCCCTTTTTCCTTAAAAACTGTTTTCATCGCCCGATTAATCGTCGGCGCGTCCAATCGTCGATTATGGGCCGCCAACGCCTTCGCCACGAAATCCAGCAATTCCCGCGTCAGCTCGATCTGCTGTTCTTCATCCGTGATCTCACGAAGCGGCATCATGGCTTCGGGAAATTCGTCCTCATTTCCCTCGATCATCTTTTTCAGGACGCCCATCACCAGCCGTAACACCGTGCCGCCGATCAGTTTATCGAAATCCCACGCAGGCAGGTCCACGACGTCATATTCCACCTCGACTACTTTGCCGACCGGCTGGCCGTCTTTGCCTTTCGGCAACGAATCCGCCATCGTCGGATAGGCACCACGATGCGGTTTCTTCGCCGTCCGTAAGACGATAAAGTACGGCGCCGACAGGACTTTCTTGCCCTCCTTGATTTCCGTATCCCAAATCGCGGAAATGTACTTGAGAATCTTGTGCGGTATTTTCTTCAGGCTTGCGCTTTGATGTTCGAAAATAATCACGGCCATCAGATTCCCGTTGCCGTTTTTCAGCGGGCATTGGAAAATCAGGTCCACGATCCGCTCGTCGCCGTCTTTCCCGAAATAGTGTGTCGAAGCCGGCTTGATTTTACGCAAGTCGAT
>JAVBTU010000468.1:0-3600 GCA_031556015.1 Thermoguttaceae bacterium | reverse complement strand
AATGCTGGCGTTACGGTCGTTTTCGCCTATCCGGGGGGATTAAGCATTCCGCTTCATCAGGCATTGAACCGATTTAGGGACAAGATTAGCGGTAAACTTCCCCGGCATGAACAAGGAGGTGGGTTTGCCGCGCAAGGATTTGCTCGCGCAACCGGAAAGCTCGGCGTCTGCATGGCGACCAGCGGGCCCGGCGCGACCAATCTGGTCACGTCGATTGCCGACGCGAAAATGGACGCGATTCCGCTGTTGGTCATTACCGGCCAGGTCACGGTCTCCTCGATCGGAAGCGACGCGTTTCAGGAAACGCCGATGGTCGAAGTCTGTCGCGGGATCACGAAGCATCACTATCTCGTGACAGACGTCAAGGATTTGGCCCGAGTCATGCGGGAAGCGATTTTCGTCGCGACCTCCGGTCGGCCCGGTCCGGTCCTCGTCGACATTCCGAAAGACGTGCAAACGACGCAGGTTGTTCCCGTGTTCGAAGAACCGATGCAACTGCCCGGATACACCGGCGACATGCCGAGAGCGAAACTGACGGATATCGAAAGGGTTGCCGCGGCGATTCAAAACGCGAAAAAACCGCTAATCCTCGCCGGCGGCGGCGTGATCGCGGCGGACGCGTCCGGGGAACTGTTCAAACTGGTCGAGAAAACCGGGATCCCGGTCACGGCGACGTTTACCGGACTTTCCTCATTCCCACGTGAAAACCGATTGAGCCTCGGGATGCTCGGGATGCACGGCAACGCGTTCACCAACCACGCCGTTCACGATTGCGATTTGTTCCTTGCGCTCGGAACTCGGTTCAGCGACCGCGTGACCGGAAACGTCGCCGAATTCGCCAAACAGGCGGTGATGATCCACGTCGACGTCGATCCGTCGGAAATCAACAAAGTTCGGACGGCGAACATCCCGATCGTCAGCGACGTGAAATACTTCCTCACGGAATTGAACAAAATCGTCGCACCGCCGAAAGCGAGTCTCGCGCCGTGGATCGAGAAAATCGACCAGTGGATCGCGAAGATGCCGCAAAAGTACGACGAAGATTCGCCGTACATCCTTCCGCAGGCCGCGATTCGCGAGTTGTGGAAAGCGACGAAAGACAAGGACGCGATCATCTGCACCGGCGTCGGTCAGCATCAAATGTGGACCGCCCAGTTTTACGGTTTTTCCAAGCCGCGCACGTTTTTGTCCAGCGGCGGACTCGGAACGATGGGCTTCGGCCTGCCCGCCGCGATGGGGGCGAAGGTCGCGTGCCCGAATAAAATCGTCGTCGACATCGACGGAGACGGCAGTTTCCAGATGAACATCCAGGAAATGGCGACCTGTTTTTGTGAGAAAATCCCGGTCAAAGTAATGTTGCTCAACAACCAACACCTCGGGATGGTCGTGCAGTGGGAAGATCGTTTTCACGCATCGAATCGGGCGCACACTTATCTCGGTCCGATCGACAATCCGGAAGCGCTCGGCAAAGGGGTCGGCATTTCCCCGGAAACGCGGTACCCCGACTTCATCATGATCGCACAAGGATACGGCTGGGACGCCCGGCACGTTTCGAAAAAAGAGGAACTGCCCCGCGCGATTGAAGCGATGCTTCAAAGCGACCGCCCGTTTCTGCTCGACGTCCAGGTTCCGTACCAGGAACACGTACTCCCGATGACACCACCGGGCGGAACCGTGTTCGATATGATCCGGGAATAAGACCGCCGACGGCGGGGGTTGCCCCCCGCCGTTTGAGGAATTCTTTGGGAGAGGACTACGGAATGTGGTGTCCCATTTTGTCGCGTTTCGTGGCGAGGTATTTTTCGCTGTGCGGGTTCGACGGACAGACGATCGGGACCTGATCGACGACTTCCAGATCGAAGCCGCCGTAAATGAACGCGTCCGTCTTTTTGGGGTTGTTGGTCAAAAGACGAATTTTCGAGATTCCGAAACTCTTGAGAATCTGGATGCCGACTCCGTAGTCGCGCAGGTCCGATTTATGCCCGAGCGCGATGTTCGCTTCGACCGTATCGAGCCCCTGGTCCTGAAGGTGATACGCTTTGATCTTCTCTGCAAGACCGATTCCACGTCCTTCCTGCGGGAGATAGACGAGTACGCCGGTTCCTTCCTGTGAAATTCTCTCCATCGCGAGATGAAGTTGATCGCCGCAATCGCAGCGAAGCGAATCGAGAAGGTCGCCGGTGAAACAGGACGAATGAAGGCGTACCAACGGGGCATCAACCGCAGTGGGATCGCCGAAAACGACGGCAACCGGCTCGTCCTCCTCGTATTTGACGCTGAACACGTAGATTCGGGCGTTGCCGTATTTGGTCGGAAGTTCCGCGTCGGCGATTCTCTCGACGATCTTCTCGCTTCGACGACGGTATTTGATCAATTCTTCGATCGTAATGATTTTCAAATTATGATGCCGGGCAAGTTCGAGCAGTTTTTCCCGATCCGCGCGGTTTCCGGTTTCGTCGAGAATTTCGCACAAAACGCCCGCCGGCTGGAGTTCTGCCAATCGCGCCAAGTCGATCGCGGCTTCGGTGTGACCGGCCCGGCGCAACACGCCCCCTTCTTTCGCTTCGAGAGGAAACAGATGGCCCGGCCGAACGAAATCGCTTGCTTTGGCTGTGGGACTGACCGCTGCAAGGATCGTCGTCGCTTTTTCTTGGGCCGTGATTCCCGTTTTTGCGGAAATATGGTCGATCGGAACCGTAAACGCCGTCTGGAGCGGAGCGGTGTTCTCCTTGACCATCGGGGATAGATTCAACTTCTGGCACAACTCCGGGAGAATCGGCATGCATACTTGCCCCCTCCCGTGAACGAGCATGAAGTTGACGATTTGGTCCGTCGTTTTTTCCGCCGCACAGACGAAATCCCCTTCGTTTTCGCGGTCTTCATCGTCCATTACGATGATAATCTGTCCGGCTTTGATTGCCGCAACGGCTTCTTCGATGGTCGAATAGGGCATGAATCGTCTGGGGGTTGAGAGAAAAGAGAAGTACGTCGAAGCGGGAGCCGGACGCGAAAAAATGAGCCAAGTACCATTTTATCGGTTAGTGCCGTGTTGACAAGAGCGGACCGAAACGGGCCTCGTCCTCGAAAAAGCGGATGTTGTTTCTTGCATTTCGCTGGATTACAATGAAGCGACGAACATCAAGCACGGGGCAGGACCCGTGGCTCACCCATTTTTTCCCCAGGAGATTTCCCCATGGATCACGTTTCTTCGAACAAGCAGACAACGCGTCGCAATTTTCTGAAAGCGGGGGCCGTCGCGGCCGCGACCGCTTACAGGGTGTCCCCGTCCCAGATTCCCCCCGCCCGGGCGCACGGCCCCCACGACCGGATCGGCGTCGGTTTCATCGGAACCGGCGGACGTTGCGGCGGGCATATCGGGCTGGTCAATCAATTCAAAGAGCAGGGCATCGCCGAGCCGGTCGCCGTTTGCGACGTGTACCGTCCCCGCCTCGAGGCCGCCTCCGAAGCGACGGGCGGCTCCAAAATGTACATGGCGCATGAAGAATTGCTCCAAAATCCGGACGTCGACCTCGTCTGCATCGCGTCCCCCGACGCCCATCACGCTCCGCAGGCGATCGACGCGCTCAACGCCGGTAAAGA
>JAVBTU010000241.1:0-23914 GCA_031556015.1 Thermoguttaceae bacterium | reverse complement strand
AACCGGAAGGCATTGCTTTCCGAACTGGCCGACGCCGAAAAAGAATTTTCCGACGCGCTTTTGATCGCCCCGGACCGGACCGAAGCGAAAGAAAATCTGGAAATCGTTCGATCCTGGAAATCGTCGCTGGAGCAATCTTGGGCAAAGCAGGATCGACTGGAGCAATCGAAAAGAATTTCCGCGGACGACCTGCTGGAGCGAATCGAACGGAACCAAAGAAACCTGCGCGATCGGATTCGTGCGGACTTGAAATCGTCCGATTCTCCGAAAAAATATCAATCTCTTTTCCTCGGCGCGAAAGACCAGTCGGCTCTGGTTGATGAAATCGGCGACTTTAAGGAGAAATGGGAGAAAACGGTTTCCGCGGCTCCGGAAGACGAAAAGCTCCCGCCGGACCCGATGAATCGCTGGATCGAGGATTTCGCGCAACATTCCGCGAACGCCGCGAAATCGCTCTCGAATTACGACGGCGAGTCCGCGATCCAATTCCAGGCGGCGGCTCTGGAAATGCTCGATACGATTCACAATCGGTTGCGCGATTATGAACGGTTCGTTCGCGATTCCGTGCGGCGGCAAACGGATTTGACGACCGAATCGGAAAAGCCGGAAGGCGAACCGGGCGAGCTTCTCTGGAAGCAACGTTTCGTTTACCGTTGGGTTCAACTGCTCCTGGAGGACGCACGGAAAACAACCGCGCAACCGCTCGAAACGACACCACTTTCCCCGACCGACGACACCGATGAGGAAGAGGGGGCGGACATGTTTCGCGAAAGGGAATCGACTCCCGAAGAACTGCTCCGACAATCGATGCAGACGGCGGTGTCCGCCGGGCCGGAATTAGAACGACTTTTCAAGACGATTTTCAGTGATTTGGAGCAAAACCGTCTCGAAGAAGCAAAGCCGAGCATTCGTCAACTTCGCGATCAATTGCGCAAAATCCTCGAACCGCTCGACGAAAAATCGTCGATGCTCGGCAATTTCGAGAGGAACGGCCGGCCGAGTCGCGAGGATGCGGACGATTGGAACGCTTGGGACGAGGAAGGAACCGACAACGAGAACGACGACCGACAAAGCACGCCGAACGATTCCGATTCACGATCGGGGAAAGGAAAAGGAGAGCATCCTTCCCCCGGGGAAGGGGAATCGGAACCGGAAAACGAAACCGGAGATTCGACCGCCGCCAAAGAAGGGGGATCCCAACGGGATCAACCGAAAGGAGAACAAAATTCAGCATCCGGAGCAAGCGGTGTGGGTAAGGACGGCAAAGTGAGTTCGTCGGACGAATCGGAGAAAACCTCGAAGGAAGGAGACGAATCCCCGGCGAATAAAAATTCGGCCGGTTCAACCCCGCAGGGCGGTTCGGCGAAGAGTGATCAACCGGTTTCGGGCAAATCGCCGAAATCGAAAGTCGCCCAATACGATCCGTCGGTCCGCGACAAACTGACGCCCGAAGAAGAAGAGTTTCTCCGACAGCAACAGCGCGAGGAACGCAACCAGGCGGAAACGCTCATCCGGACCGTCAAGCGGCGTCAACAGGACGCACAAAAATTCCGCAACCAGATTCGTCAACTGTTCGAGCCGACCAAGGAAAAAGAGCCGAAGGACTGGTAGTTGTACTGTTGGGCTTTCACCTGAAAGTAAAATGCCGAAAATATCCGAACAAAAAATGATGTCATTCTGAGCGCAGTGTACTCACGAAGCGAAGAATCTGGCGTATCCGGCCAACACGCTTTACGTTGCGAACTCTGTTTGAAACCAGATCCTTCGGAGTACCTCAGGATGACAAAACCGGCATGGAACTTTCTCGCGACGGCCTTGAACTGACGAAATCCGTTCAGGCTTCCGGCGTCGGAAAAGAATCCAAGCGGCGTGGAAATTGAAGGTTTTCCTTTTCCCCTTTCGTTTCCCCGCACCGTGCGATATACTGCTTTTTGATTGATACTTTTTTTGTTCACTCCCCAACCCTTTGTGGAAAAGCGATGATCGAAGCGATTGAAAAATCGAGACCGAGGTTCGAATACCCGAAATACCAACCGGGGGAAAAGGTTGCCCTATTCATCCCCTGTTATGTCGACCAGTTTTATCCCTCGATCGGTAAAGCAACAGTCAAGCTGCTGGAAGACGCCGGGATTCCGCTGGTTTTTCCGGAAGAGCAAAGCTGCTGCGGCCAACCGGCCTTCAACAGCGGGTACTGGGCCGACGCACAAAAAGTGATCGACCACTTCGCGAAAGTTTTCGAGCCGTACTCTTGGATCGTAACGCCTTCGAGCTCCTGTGCGGCGATGTGTCGCGTCTTCTACGAAGAATCCGCTCCCGATTCGCTCGGAGCAGCGGTCGGCAAGAGGGTTTTTGAGATTTGCGAGTTTCTCGTCAACGTTCTCGGAATCACCGACACCGGCGCTCGATTTCCGGACCCGACGCAAAAAGTGACGATGCACATCGGCTGCCACGGTCGCCGTGAACTCGGAATCGCGGAGCCGGCGATGAAGCTTTTCAACAGTATCAAAGACCTGAATTACGTGGAATTGCCGAACATGGAGGAGTGCTGCGGTTTTGGCGGAACGTTCAGCGTCAAAATGGCCGGAACTTCGTTGGCGATGGGCAAAAAAAAGCTGGAAAACATCCGCAAAAGCGGCGCCGCGCTGATCGCGACGACCGATATCAGTTGCGCAATGCATTTCGGCGGAATGATGCAACTCGATTCGACGATGAAACATATTCCGATCAAGCATCTCGTCGAATTGCTCGTCGTGAAGTAGCGTCCCTCCAAACCGAGACTCTCTCCTCTATCCTCTTCTTCCCGTGCCCGAATACATCTATGCGGCTCGCAACGAGTCCGGTCAAAAAGTGGAAGGCAAAATCGACGCCGCCAACGAAGCGGAGGCCGCCGCGACGCTCTCCGCCGGTGGATTGTTTCCACTCTCGCTGACTCCGGAGCTGCAACAAACCGTCAGCGGCAAGGTCCGTAAAGTCGGCGCACAAAAGATGGCCGCGTTCTACTCGCAGTTGGCCGACCTGCTTCACGGGGGCGTTCCGTTGCTGCGATCCATTAAGATTTTGCAGGACCAAACCTCGAATACGAATCTGAAATTCGTACTCGACCAGGTTTATCACCGAATCGAAGAGGGAGAAACCCTCGCCGAAGTGATGGGCCGCTTTCCCATCGTGTTCGGCGAGATGGGGATCCAGATGGTTCGGGCCGGTAGTGAAGGTGGATTTCTGGAAGAGTCGCTCATCCATGTCGCCAAATACACCGAAGCTCAGGACGACTTGAAAAGCCGTGTCACCGGCGCAATGGCCTACCCGATCGTGTTGACGACGTTTCTTTCGCTGGTGATCGTCGCGATTCTCATGTTCCTGGTTCCCCGATTTGAACCGATGTTCGACAGCCTTCGAGAAAAAGGGCAGCTTCCGACCATCACCGAATGGTTGCTGTTCGTCGGGCATTGGATGGGGACGATGGTCCTGATTGCGATCCCGGTCTTTATCGCGTTGGTCGTCTGGTTTCGAATGTGGATCAGGACGGACCGGGGACGCCGAACCGTCGACCGTGTTAAAATTCGAACTCCTTTGGTCGGACCGGTTCTCGAAGGGTTCGCCGTTGCGCGATTTTGCCGTGTTCTTGGAACGCTCCTGAAGAACGGGGTCCCGATCCTCAAGTCGTTGGAAATCGCCGCCGACGCCATCGGGAACAAAATCATCGGCGACGCCGTGATGCGTGCGTCGGAGAACATCAGCTCCGGCTCACGGCTGGCCGCTCCGCTGGCGGCGTCGAACTGTTTTCCGCGGTCGGTCGTCGAAATGATTTCCGTTGCGGAAGAATCCAACACGCTGGATACGGTCCTGTTGGACATCGCGACTTCGCTGGAGAACCGGAATTGGCGAACGCTGGACCTGGCGGTTCGTTTTCTCGAACCCGGCATGTTGATCGTTCTTGGCGGCGTCATTCTGGTTCTCGTCGTCGCCCTGATGCTCCCTGTCATGAACATGAGCCAGGCGTTTTGACCGAAAGGTTATCGTGCTTCGCTTTCAGGATTTCGCAACGGTTGCATCTTCATGCCGCACCGTCTATAATCCGGAAGTGGGTTTGTCGTCCCTCGAAGAGATTTGCAGGACTGGTGAGGAATATCATGGCTCGTTTTATCAATCCTTACAGTGATTTTGGTTTCAAAAAACTTTTCGGAGAAGAGGCGTCGAAGGAATTTTTGATCGACTTTCTCAATACGATGCTTCCCGAAAAGCACCAAATCGCGGACCTGACTTTTAAGGATAGGGAGAAGTTGCGCGACGTTCAGGAAAGCCGGGGAGCTTACTATGATATTTTCTGCACCTCGGAGAAAGGTGAGGAATTCATCGTCGAGATGCAAAACGAGAGTATTCCGACATTCAAGGAGCGTTCGATTTTTTACGCCTACATGACTTTTCGCGAAAGCGTCCGTCGAGGCGTGAAATGGAAGCAAATGAAGTTCGTGCCGATCTATGTCGTTGCGATCATGAATTATCTGTTTGAGTCCCGCGATCCTGAGGAACCGAAAAAACTGTACTATAGCGTGCAATTCAAGGATCAGGACAACGACGTGTTTTACGACGGCATTACGATGAAGTTCATCCAAATGCCCCTGTTCACAAAGTCCCAGAATCAGTTGGACAATCATTTTGAAAAATGGTTGTATTTCCTGAAAAATCTCCCGACGATGGACGTGATCCCGGAGATTATGCGTGAGCCGGTTTTTGAGCGTGCGTTTGACGTTGCCGAAATCGCCAATCTATCGCCCGAAGCTTACGACGCCTATGAAAAAAGCATGTTCGATTTTGCGACGGATATGGAAATCGTCGAATACGCGAAACAAGAAGCTCAAAAAATCGGCCATTCGATCGGGTATGACGAGGGAATGCAACAGGGAATGCAACAGGGAATGCAGGAAGGGATGCAACAAATCGCGGCCAACATGAAAAATGCCGGCGAAGCCTTGGATCGAATCACGGCATACACGGGCCTTTCTCGCGACGAAATCGAACGACTTTAATTGTTGAATGACATCATGCCATTACTCTCGTATCGCATTCAGGATCAAACGGAAGTGCGTGAACTGTATTTAACGGCGATCCCGGCGGAAAACTATACCTGTCAAAATGAGTTTCAAGGACACGGTAGGCCGGTCCCGGACTACGAACGCCAGGTCGCTTCTCTGTTGAACGAAATTCACGAAGTTCTGGAAAAGGAGGACTTCAATGGGCATGTCGTAACGCAAACCATTTTCCTGAACGATCCCGGGCAAAAGCAACTCGTTCGCAAAATCCTGTCCGACTTTTACGGTCCCGGTACCCCGGCGACGACTTTTGTCCGTCAAAAACCGTGCGGAAATCACGAAATTGCGTTGGAACTGTTCGCCGTCCGCCCTCGCACTCCGGGGGGCGCGGCTTTTGCCGTTTCACGTTCGTCCGATAAAACGACATTGCTTCGGTACGGTGATTTTCAATGGATTTATATCGCCGATATCGTTCCGGAAGAATCGCAGATCGGTGCTTATGCAAGGTCCTTTAGCGCATTTGCGTCCTTGGGGAATCAGCTTGAGCAAAACGGTTTTCAACCGGAACAAATAATCCGAACCTGGCTGTACCAGGGACTTCTGGTGCTTCCCGAGGATGACACCCAGCGTTACAAAGAATTGAATCGGGCAAGGACGGATTTTTTCGACGGGCGGAAGTTTCTTTCCCGGACGCTCCCGAAAAACTACCACGGCCCGACCGTTTATCCGGCCAGTACAGGAATCGGAACGGATGACGTCGATCTCGTCGTCGGCGCGGTTGCGTTTTCCTCGACACGCACGGACGTCCTTACCGTTCCCTTGGAGAATCCGAACCAGACCCCGGCTTTTGATTACGGTGCGGTTTACAGTCCGCAAAGCCCGAAATTCGCCCGGGCCATGGGAATGAAGCTGGGTGACTCTCTGAAGATTTTCGTGTCGGGAACCGCCGGTATCACGGATTCCGAAAGCCGCTGCGAAAACGACCCCGTCGGACAAACGGAACTGACTTTGGACAACATCGCCGCATTGATTTCCGGTCCCAATCTCCAAAAACACGGAATCGACGGTTTCTCGCCCGAATTATCCGATCTTGCCGTCGCAAGAGTCTACGTCAAAAGAACCGCCGACTTCGAATTGATCCGGGAGGTCTGTAAAAAACGCTGCCCCGACACGCCGATGCTCTTTACGATCGCCGATGTCTGCCGACCGGAGCTGCTCGTCGAGATCGAAGGAATCGTGTCGATGTAATCCGTCGACCCGATGTGCGTTTTCCAGAAACCAAGATCGGGGGCGAACAGTATAGACGCTCTCGAAACAAGTCCTCCCGATCCCTTTTCTCTTTCTCTATTGCTATCGATCCACACAAAAACCAAATTGCCGTTTCATGGGCATCGTGTGTGTCCGCGAAATCGGAGTGTACCATTTGAGAACTTTGTATAACAGCCGCGCGATTTCGCCGTAATATCCTCTGGATTTACCGACAACAGCGGTTATAATCAGCCTCGGGGTGGGGGTCGTGTCGAAATCGTTCGTGATTCGATCATTGTGAAACTCCTGTTGGCAACCGAAAAAATCGTTTTGGGGGCGTTTTCATCGTGGGAATATCGGTCGCGAAAATTCTTTTGCAGGAACTCCGGGAGCCGTTGGTGGTCGTTGGTGTGGAACGATTCGACTTTATTTGGGCGAATCCGGCTTTCGAACGGTCTTTTTGCACGATCGGAGAAACGGACAAATGGACAAGGTTGACCGGGCTTTTAGGAAGTCAACGCGACGCTTTACGTAATCTTTCCCAACCGGAGTCAAACGAACAGGTTCGCTTTCCCCTGAATTCCCAGGACTGGTTTGGTGAGGTCGTTGTCTCGCCGATGCAGTGGAACGATTCTCCGGCACTATTGGTCCAGCTTCTCGAAGACGAAAACGCCGGCGAAACAATTGAAGAAATTCAGCGACGGGAGCTCCACCTGAAAAAACAGAGTCTCGCGCTGGTCAGTCTCAATAAAAGCACCGCGATCGTCAGCGGCGATTTTCAGGAAGCGGCAAAAGTGATCGCGAAAGTCGCCTGCGAAACGCTCGAAGCGGCCCGGTGTGGGATTTGGCTTTTGACCGAAAACGATCTGGTCAACAAGGCGATGTACACCTCCGCGACCGGCGATTTCTCCATCGACCCGTCGTTTGACGCTTACGATTATCCGGAGTACATCGAACTGCTCCAAAGAGAGCGAAACATCGCGATTCCCGACACGGAAACCGATACGATCCTGCCCGGAATGAGGGAAGGGTACGCCTTCGGCGGTATTCGCGCCCTGTTGGACAGTCCGATCCGGATCGGCGGCGAACTGGTCGGCGTCGTTTGCGTCGAACATTCCGGAGAGCCTCGCTTTTGGACGGTGGAAGAGCAGGCGTTCGGCGGTTCCATGGCCGACTTCTGCGTCATTGCCTTGGAAGCGAGCCGTCGCCGCGAAAGCCAACGCCGGATGGAAACCCTGATTTCCAACCTGCCCGGTATGGCGTTTCGCTGTCGCAATAATTCGCCCGAGTTCACCATGGAATTCGTGAGCGAAGGACTGACCGATATTACCGGATACGAGCCGGACGATTTGATCGAAAACAAACGTATGACGTTTTTCGACCTGGTCCACCCGGACGATCGCGCAGGTCTTTTGACGGATAATAACGAAACGCTTTTCGTCGGAATGCCGCTGGAGTCGACATATCGATTCGTCCACAAAGACGGGAGCATCCGCTGGGTTTGGGAACGTTCCCGCGTTATCGAAATCAGCGACGACAATCCGAATTTCAGTATCTCCGAGGGGTTCGTCTCGGATATTACCGAACGGCGGCGGCTGGAAGCGGCCGAATCGGCCAGTCGGGCCAAAAGCGAGTTTCTCGCGAACATGAGCCATGAAATCCGGACCCCGATGAACGGCGTGATCGGATTGACGAACCTCTTGACCGAAACGCCGCTCAACGCTCTCCAAAGGCAATACGTCGAAACGATCCGGCAAAGCGCCAACTCGCTTCTGTCCGTGATCAACGATATTTTGGACTTCTCCAAGATCGAAGCGGGCAAAATGTCGCTCGAAAATATCGAGTTCGAGCCGCGAAAAGTTTTCGAGGACGTTTGCGATGCACTCGCTCTCCAAGTTCACGGCAAAGGACTGAAGTTGACATTGACGATCGACCCGAAGATTCCGTCGCTTTTCATTGGAGACAGCGTCCGGCTTCGGCAGGTACTCGTCAACCTGCTCAGCAATGCGGTTAAGTTCACGACCCAGGGAGAGATCCAGGTCCGTGTCGATTTGCTCAAGCAGGAAAAGAATCAGTGCAAAATCCAATGTGCCGTCCAGGATACCGGGATCGGAATTCCTCAGGGAAAACTTCAGTCGCTGTTTGACCCGTTTTCGCAACTGGATACTTCGACGACGCGACGCTACGGCGGAACCGGGCTCGGGTTGTCGATCAGTAAAAAACTGGTCGAAATCATGCAAGGGGAGATTTCCGCCGTCAGTACCCCGGGCGCAGGATCGACGTTTACGATGACCGCCGTGCTGGAAACGCCGGAGGTTCTGGAAACCGCGGGACCGTTTCAACCGCTGCTCCACTGGAAGGTTGCCGTTTACGACGAACATGCGCCGACTCGCAAGTCACTTGGTCTGATATTGGAAAGCTGGGGGGCTGAAGTGTTCGAAGTCGGCCGCGCCGTCGATCTGATCGAACTGCTCCGTTTCCACGCCGAGGAAGGCAAGCCGATTGATTGGGCCGTTTTCGACATCGAATGCGACCGCTCGAAAGTGGAAAAGGCGCTGGAGAAGTTCTTTAACGTTCCGAACCACCGCGGCGTCCTTTTGACACCGCTTTTCGCCTTGGGACATTCCGTCGACCTGGACACGTTCCTTCTTCCCGGAACACTCGGGTTTCTGACCAAACCGATCCGCTCCTCGAACGTCCTCGGGCTTCTTCTGCCGGAAATCCGACGTCGGAAACAGGAATCGGGGACGGGTTTGATCGCTCCCGATGCACCCGTGGAACTCAAACCGCAGGCGAAGAAAAAAACGCTGAACATTCTTCTCGTCGAAGACGTGAAGATCAACGTCATGGTTGCGACGGCGATGCTCACCTCGATGGGACACAAAGTCCATACGGAAGACAACGGCTGTAAAGCGCTCGAAGCGCTGCGGACCCGCGATTTCGACCTCGTGTTCATGGACTGTCAGATGCCGGAAATGGACGGATATCAATGTACCCGAATGCTCCGCACGCCGACTTCCGGTGTGCGCAACACGCGAATCCCGGTGATCGCGATGACCGCCCACGCAATGAGCGGCGACCGGGAAAAATGCCTCGAATCCGGGATGGACGACTACATCACCAAGCCGATCAGCGTCGAAATGGTCCAAAACGCGATCACCCGTTGGCAGGACAAACAAAGTCGTGCGAAAATTTCGTTCTGAACAAATACGGCCCGATGGTTTCTTCTTCTCCGACCCGTACGATTCCGTTTCGCCGACGTTTCTGGTATGCGTTTTGCCGCATTCCGGTGCTGTTGTATTTCATGATTTTTTACGGCGCCCGCTATTTTGGGCAGGTGAACATTCCGAAACAGGGTGGCGTCCTGATCGTCGCCAACCACCAGTCGCATTACGATCCGCCGCTGATCGGGGCGGGAATTGGAAGGCGGATCAACTACCTGGCGCGTAAAACGCTTTTCAAATTCAAACCGTTCGCCTGGCTGATCGACTCGCTGGACGCGATCCCGCTGGACAATCAGGGAATCGGGTTCGAGGGGATCAAGGAAACGATCCGCCGCTTGAAAAACGGCGAAATGGTCCTCATGTTTCCCGAAGGAACCCGGAGTCGGGACGGTAAGATCGCGCCGCTGAAAAACGGATTTCTGACCCTGGCGATCCGGGGCAAAGCGTCGATTCTACCCGTCGCGATTTCCGGGGCGTACGAAACGTGGCCGCGTTTTCTTCGTTTTCCAGGCCCCGGTCGCTTGAAAGTCGTCTACGGCGAATTGATTTCGTACGAGGTTGCCAAAGAAACTCCTCCCGACGAATTGCATCGCCGGGTCGAAGAAAAATTGCACGAACTATTCCAGTCGATCCAGCCTCGTTGACGTTGGGAGCATTTGCGAAAAGGGGGCGTGGATTGGCACGAAGAAACAGTGCCAAATGAAATACCCGCATTCAAAACCAGCCTCAAGCATCGCCGCGCGCCGATCTTTTTCCATGCATTTTCGTGCCGTCTTTTCGTTCTAGAAAAACGGAACGCGATCGAAAAAAATCTCAACAAAGAGCCGGGGACAGAGCGGTACCCCGCCGTAGTCCCCGGGTGATTGACAAATTTCCCGAGATCATGGTATCCGGCCGAAAGATTTTTTCCTTTTTGCGATATTCCGAATTTCATGTCCGAAAACGGCGAGACGTTTGGGAGGCTGTGTATTATACTGCACAAAGTGAAGGGTCCACAAAGGAGTGCAAGGGAGCGGCTTCGATGCCTTGAATCAAGATTAAATGTCACGTAAAGGAGAACAGATGTACTACTCGACAACATATTCGTCGCCCATCGGCTCAATCACTTTGGCAAGCGACGGCGTCAATCTGGTTGGCCTGTGGATGGAAGGCCAAAAATATTTCGGCGACACCGTTTCGGAAGAAATCGTGGAAAAAGCCAATTTGCCGGTGTTCAAAGATACGAAACGCTGGTTGGACCGATATTTCAAAGGCAAACAGCCGCTCATCTCCGATTTGCCTTTGGCTCCCAACGGCGGGGAATTCCGCAAAACCGTTTGGAATATCCTGTGCGACATCCCCTACGGCGAAATCATGACCTACGGTGATATCGCAAAGAAAATGGCGGCACGCATGATCAAACCACGCATGTCCAGCCAGGCGGTCGGTGGTGCCGTGGGGCACAATCCTGTTTCCATTATCATTCCGTGCCACCGCGTCGTCGGAGCAAACGGCAGTTTGACCGGTTATTCCGGTGGGATCACGAAAAAAATCCAATTGCTGGAAATGGAAGGCGTCGATACGTCCCGACTGTTTGTCCCCAAGAAAAGCACGGCACCTTAGCATCAAGCGAGCATCATGACATTGGATAAAAAATCGCTCTATGCCGCGCTGAAAGCCCACGACAGCCGCTTCGACGGTCGCTTTTTCGTCGGTATCTCCAGTACGGGAATTTATTGCCGCCCGGTCTGCCGGGTCAAAACGCCATTGGAAAAAAATTGCACGTTTTACCAAAGTGCAGCCGCTGCCGAAGCCGCCGGGTATCGCCCCTGTTTGAAATGTCGTCCGGAATTGGCGCCGGGCTGCTCCAGCATCGATTCCGCTTCCAGACAGGCACGCCGGGCCGCGGCGATTATGGACGAAAACCGACTCGTGGAAAGCAATGTTTCCGAACTGGCCGAAAAACTCGGTATCACGGATCGGCATCTACGGCGGATTTTCGCGGAGGAATTCGGTGTTGCACCGATCCAGTATTTGCAGACTTGCCGTTTGCTTTTGGCAAAGAATTTGCTGACCGACACCACGCTTTCCGTCACGCAAGTCGCCTTGTCGTCGGGCTTTGGAAGCCTGCGGCGTTTCAACGATCTTTTCAAGACACATTACAAACTGACGCCAACGGATTTGCGGAAGAATGGAATTCAAGACCCCAAAATGGGAGTGGATGGGATCACCGTGCGTCTCGGTTATC
The DNA here is from genome assembly GCA_031556015.1 of Thermoguttaceae bacterium. Lineage (GTDB taxonomy): Bacteria > Planctomycetota > Planctomycetia > Pirellulales > Thermoguttaceae > JAVBSX01. The sequence continues at coordinate 12,185 of JAVBTU010000241.1, read as the reverse complement.
GTCCGCCATTTCAATGGGACCAGTTGCTTGAGTTTCTTGCCGGGCGAGCGATTCCGGGTGTGGAAAGCGTGAAAGACGGTTCGTATCGACGGACCGTGGTGTTGCAACAAGGGGACGAAATCGTTCGCGGTTGGATCGCCGTCGAAAACGTACAGGATAAAAATTCGCTTGCCGTAAAATTATCGTCGTCATTGCTAGGCGTTTTGGCGAAAACGTTGACACGGGTGCGACAGCTTTTCGACTTGAATTGCGAACCCGCTGAAATCGACAACGTGCTTGAAAACATGAACGATTACGTCCCGGGACTTTACGTTTCCGGAACACGGTTGCCGGGTTGTTTCGATCCGTTTGAAATGTCGGTTCGGGCGATTCTCGGCCAGCAAATCACGGTCAAGGCTGCACGAACGTTGGCAGCCCGTTTCGCGGAATCGTTTGGTGAAAAGATTGTGACGCCGTTCGAGGAATTGACGACGACTTTTCCGACTGCGAAACAAATCGTATCGCTCGAAGGGCCGATTGAAAACCAATTCGGACCGCGTGGAATCACGGGAGCGAGAGCCCGTTCGATTGCGGGATTGGCAGCCGCAATGGAAAACGGTACCATCGATTTTTCATCCCATGCCGATCACGAAACGGAGATTCCCAAATTGTTGGAGATACCGGGAATCGGTCCGTGGACGGCAAAGTACATCGCGATGCGGGTTTTCGGCTGGCCGGACGCCTTTCCGCATACCGATTACGGCGTCAGAAAGGCGCTCGCCGGGTTATCGGAACGGAAAATTCTCGAGCTTTCCGAAACGTGGAAACCCTGGCGGGCCTACGCAACGATCAATCTTTGGAATTCGTTGCGAAACGGATGATTGTCGCGTTTCATCAGGACGCTCCTGTTCAGTACCTCATTCCACCGAGGCCCGCCGATGTTTCTGGAATAATTATCAGTCGAACGGCGGTTGGAGACAATTACGCCCGAATCAGTTGCGCGGCGTATTGCGGCGTTTGGTTGACGAGCGTGAGAACCTGCGTTCCGGATTGTACGAGAATTTGCGACCGCGTCAGTCGTGAACTCTCTTCCGCGAAATCGGCGTTGGAAATCAGCGCTTCCGCGCCGGAAAGCTGTTCGACGGTGTCCTCAAGCACGGCTTCGTTCGGTTGGAGCGTACTTCGCTGGGTGGTGCCAAGACGACCGCGTAGGAAAGCGATTTCGCCGATCGCGTCCTGGACGATTCGGTCGGCCAGTTTCGTGTCGGTCGAAAGATCGGCGACACCACCACTGCGTAATGCCACAAGCCGCCCGCTCGGACCGCCCAAAGACGCCGATCCGACGTTTGGAAGAGAAATGCGAATCTGCTGCTGCGTTGTCACGTCCGCACCGAGTTGGAAAGTCGAACCGCCGTCAGAGATACGAAAACGGATTACATCACCCGCCTGGATCTCGTCCCCCAGCGTGGCAGTATAAGCAAGCATTGAAGTGTTCGACGCGAACCGGTTTCCGGCGGCGGTCGTTTTCGTCCCGGTGGAAAGCACCACCGCGTCGGTTCCGTTGGCGGTATCGGTTTTGACGCCGCTTGAGTTCACAACGCCGAATGTGCCGGAGACGACATGCACGGAAACGCTTTGCCGCGAGCCGGCTTCGACCGATTCCAACTTGACGCCGAACGGATCGTCGTCGAAATTGTTTTGCATCATGACACCGCCATTGAACTCGCCGCAACCGCTCGTTCGCCGGATTTCCGTGAATGTGATCGGGAACGTCACGGCTCGCCCGCAATCGTCGCTCTTTGCCGTTTCTTTAAGGACTCCCTTGCCGTACTCGTCGGTGCAATCGACGTCGTCGACGTTGTCGACTCCGCGAGGCCGGAGGAGACTCACGCTGACACCGTGTGTTTCTTCCAGCGAAAGCGAGTTGAAATAGTCGACAAGCTCCCGGGCGGTCGTCGTGGCGGTGCCATATTCGTCCGTCGCCAAATGGACGACCATTCGAGCCGGTGTCACGTTACCGTCGCAGTCCGTTGCTTCGTCTTCCCAGGAGAGCGAAAGTTGTTGATTCGCGTGATTGCGACCGATCACGCTTTTGTCGATCATGAAGACGATCTCCGCCGAACCTTCCGGCCCAAGAAATTGCAGAGCCGCTTCGTCGTCCACGCTTCCATAGTACGCCGCTTCCTGAAAGAATGACACCAGCCCGGTCCCGTCGTTTCCGACCGCTCGTTCGGCGTAAAACAGACGGCTTAACGCTGCGTCGTTGTTGATAAAATCAATCACTTCATCGGCGGTCATGGAGCTGGTGTCGCCGTCGCGTCCGTCTTGCAAGGCGGAGAGGTGGTATTGAAGCGGGTCGTCGTCGGATTTATAGAAAATCTTGCCGCTACCGTCGTTGTCGGGATTGAGCGTCGCCGTAATGGTCGTGCCGGTGTCACGATTGATCGACCTGGCGGCGTAATCGGAATTCGTCGAAAAGTCACCCGTCTTGTCGCAAAGGACGTAAGTGAACAGCGCGGCATGATCGGTTCCCACGGTGCCGTCGACTTCCTTGTCCTTGAGAATGATCGCGATGTCGTCGACGCCGTTTTTCGTGCCGATATGATAGGTTCCGGTGCTAAAGGAATCGACACCCCAGCCGCTATCGACGAGAGCGGTTCCGACTTTCATGGTACCAAGTGGTATGTCGGTGCCGGAACCGTCGATGTTCTTCGCGACGGACATTTCGATCAATCCGTCGGTGGCCTGTCGAACCGCCTCGATCATTTGCGTGTACGTTACGTTCGCCAAGTCGCCGACAATGTGAAGCTCCTTCGATTCAGCGTTAAATGTCGCATAAACGGCGTTACGATACTTTTCCGTGTTATTACCGGAACCGTCGTTGTTTTCAATCCGGATCGCCAGACCGTTGAATTCGCTTCCGGTGTCACGGGTTTTGAATGTCACGTAATTTTCGTTCGCCGAACCGTCCCCTTCGTATAGCGTGACGGACGCCTGTTGGGCGGATTCGACGTATTCCGATCGCGCCAAAAGCTGGGCCGTAGAATCGTACAGCGCGATAAAGACGCCGCCGAGCGTCGTGATGTAAGCGTCCCCCTGGTTGGTGCCAAGCGTTCCGGCGACGGTCGTCGCGGTGTTACGGTCCGATTGGTCGAGTCTGTCTTCCACTGTCCCGTTGACCGAACCGAGATAGACGTTTTTCCCTTCGCCGGTGAACGTGGAGAAGTCGAACGATACTCCGACGGTCAGGCCGGTCGTTGACGCCTCGAAAAGGGGCCGGCCGTATTCATCGACGACCCCCTGCAAAATCGCGTCCAAATCCGCTTTGGCGACGACGGCGTTTTTCGTGCTCACGGTCACGATTTTCGTCTCGGGATCCCAGTTTGCCGTGAGATTGTCGTCCTGGGAGTCATCGTATTTGAAAACGACGTTCAAATCATTCCCGCTCCGCCCTTTCTCGTACGCTGTGAGCGTCAAGATGTTGGAATTCTTTCCATTCGTCTCGTCGCTGATCGAAATCGACGCCGCCTGCAAATCGGTCCCCTTGTCGCTGATGTCGATCACCGCTTGGGTACCGACCGCCCAGCCGATGGAGCGGATTTGTGGATTTACCTGAAATGTGTCGTTATTGGCCCGAGCGACCGCGCCGTTAAAGTACCCGAAGTCGAAAAAACCAGCTGTCGACGATTTCAAAACGAGATAATTGTCTTCTTGCGTACTCGCATTTAATGCGCTGATGATGTCGTTAATGTCGACCTTTCCGTTTCCCATGATCGTCAAGGTCCTGTTTGTACCGCTTGAATTGAATGACACCGTAGGTGCATCGCCGGGAGAACCGCCTTGAACGAAGGCAACCCGATATGTCGACCCGTTGGTTTTGGCTTCTATGACCTCGAATTCCATGCTCGCACCGCCCCATCGATCGGAGACGCGAAAGACGGCGTTCGTCTGTGCTTCTGTGACACCTTTTGTGGATTTTATCGTGACCGGGCTGGAAATTACATTGTTGCTCTGCGTCGCACCGAAAGTAATGTTCGTCGTGGTCAGAGTCGAGAGACTTAAATATCCGTCAGGTTCGGTATTTGTGACCGTAACCGGAAACGGCCAATCGGAGAATCCGGTCAGTAGATTATAAAAATCCGCAGCTTCGATCCGGTCAACGTTGACACCGCTAATGGTCACTTGACTGCCGCTGCGACTGATGTTTAGCGATTGGGGAGCGATGGGGGCGGGAACCGGGATTCTTTGAGGATCGTTTTCTGGAAACTGTGCGTTGTAGTCGTTGGCGTCATCAATCTCCTTTTGATTTGTAATATTAACCGAATAGAGAAAATTGATCGTTACATTGGACTGAGCTTTTTGCTCAGTTGCGGTGATCGTGAAGTTAAAATCGTTACTTGTATCTTTCGCCGAGAAAGTGACCGCCGCAGCAACCGGTGCGGTGTAGGAGCCGGGTACCACGATATCATTTTTTCCCGGCACGGGGTAAGTATACGCCACTCCGTTGGCGCCGGTCGTCATCGTGATGCTGTTTGTGTACTTGAAATTCACCGTCCCGTCTCCGCTGGCGACGAGGAAGTTATTGATTTTGTCGATCGGCAGTTTCGTGGCGTCGTAAGCCTGTATCACGGCGTTGATTTGGTCGACGGAGTATTCACCGTTGCCGTAAAACGTCAGGATTCCATTGCCGGCGTCAAAATTAACACGTAAAGTGGAACTACTGTCTTTTTGAAATCGGATTTCATAACCGTCTCCGGCGGAACCGCGTTGGACGGCGGTGAAGATCACGCTTTTTCCGACTTCGCCGCCGTATTGGTTCGGCAAAAACTGCGTCGCGGACCGGACGCCGTTATCGACGCCGCCGATGATCACGTCGCCGAACGCCGCGTGCGTGTTGATTCCCTTGGCCACGTACACGAAATCGGTTTCGTTAAGATTCGTCCCCGGTTCGACCGCCGTGATCGTGAGACCGGTGTCGGTTCGGACGTCGGTTCCCGTTTGATACCCCGTCGTCAATTTTCCCCGGGTCGCGACGGTTCCATCGGCGGTCGCGTCGGCGAGTTTGCCGTTGGTGTTATACTGATTGATCACCGCGCCGCCCCGGGCGTTGTTGACGATCGACGCCGTGACACCTTTGATGCCATTGATCGCATCGACCAGATCCTTCGCGGTCGCCGACGCCTCGTATTCGACCTGTAAGACGCCATTGCGGTCCAGATCGACGGCGACGCGATTGGCCGCATTGACCCGGGGATTCGTTCCGGTCGCCGGGATGTAATTGATCGCATTGACCCTGATCCCTTCGGTACTCGAAATCGAAACGCTTGAATAGTTGATCGAAGCGGCCCGGGAGTCGAGTTTGAATTGCGTCGTGACTATACCAATATCGGCTTCGTCGATCGACGCGGTCGCTTTTTTCCATGCGGGCGGAAGCTGAATTTCGACGATGCCGGGCTGCATTCCGTACGGTGGTGTTATCACCGATTGCGGCGTCTCCGAAGCGGAGACGGTGAATTTCACGGCGTAATTGCCCGCATCGAAACCGGCGTCTTTCGCGACGAGATTGATGTCGTTATTCGCGCCGGCGCTTGTGATCAGAAGTTGTCCTTTCGTCGCCTGCTTCCCGGCAACGGCTCGAACGCCGGTGGAGTCGGTGTACAGATTCACTTGCGAGGCGATGTCCTCGAAACTTGCCCCGGCGGCGAAGCTGAGCATTTGACGCCCTTTGTTTCCGCCGATTTCGACGACGGCCGCTTCGGAAAGCCCGCGGCTTTCGAAAAAGAGTTCCGCTTTTTCGCCCAACCCGAGGACTTGCAGTTCGACGTCGATCGCCGTTTGCGTTCCGAAATTCGCGGACGTGACGTCCAATCCGGCGAGCGGGTCGGGCCGGTCTTCGGTCCGTCCGAGCACTTCCGTCGTAAAGCTCATACTGCCGTCGAGCAGTTTTTTGCCCTGAAAATTCGTCGTGTCGGCGATTCGGTCGATCGAATCGATCGAGGCGTCGACTTGCAGTTGATTGGCGGCGATCTGGTCCGGCGTCACGGCACCGGTGTTCGCCGACGCGTTGACCAGCGTTCGAATATCGTTGAGCAGCGAAGAGATTTGCCCCAAGGCGCTGTCCGCGACGGCGATCATGCTGTTGGCCCGCTGTGTGTTTTGGATCGCGGTCGTCGTTGCCCGACTGTCGCTTTTGAGCAGAGTATCTACGATTATACCGGCAGGGTCGTCTTTACCGGAATTGAGGCGCAGCCCGGTACTCAATCTCGTCAAAACATTGCCGAGAGTGTTGATATTCCGCTGAAGCTGCGTTTGCGCTCCCCACGTTTGCGGATTGGATGCGACGTAAAGGCCGGTCATGGGCCGAAATCCGCGGCTCGGAGCGATGTATCAAAGGCCGTAAACCAAGGGGAGTTTTGGCGGTGCGCACCGAGAGCCGGATGGACGCGGAAGTATAGCACATAAAAACGTTACGGCGTGTCGGGATCACGGATTCCGGGTCGTGAGGGCTTGTTTGCTCTCGTTACGATCCTTATAATGGGTACTCTTTTATGGTTTCGCCCGGATCCACACGGGCTTCACGTTTATCTCATGGAATCGCAATGAATCTCACGGACCCCAAGTACAAGGATTTTGCTCTCGTTCAGGAAATGCTCCAGACGCCGGACATGATCGCGAACTTCGATTTTACGCAGATGAAGAAAATCGCCGAAGTCGTTAAGCAGACCGGTCGTCTCTTTTTGACCGGCGAAGGTTCGAGCCGGATATTTCCCGCGAAAAGTTTCCTGTACGGCGTTCGCAAACGCGGTCTCGATCTGCACGTCGCGACGGAAGGGTCGTATCAGGCGCAGGAGTACGATCTTTCGAATTGGGCCGTGATCGCGGCGTCCAACAGCGGTCAAACGAAGGAAACGATCGCACTGTACGTCAAATTGATCAAGGAAGGTCACAAAAAACTGTTCGGCGTCACGGCGAACGCGGGAACGAAATTGATCGAAAAATCGAACGAATCGATCGTCCTCTCCTGCGGGAAAGAGAAGGCGGTCGCGGCGACGAAAAGCGTCGTCGAGCAAATGCTCGTTTATCGTTCGCTTTTGTGCAATATGATCGATTGCGATTGTCCGCAAAACGCGAAGACGGCCGCCGAATATGGTAAAAAAGTGTTGGAAACGGAATACGATCCGGAATGGATCGCCAAGGCCGCCGCCGCGCCGATGATCTATTTCGCCGGCCGCAACGATGGTGTCGCCGAGGAACTTACGCTCAAAGCGAACGAGATCACCCGCAAAAAGGCCGATTTCCTCGAAGGAACGTACATCCTGCACGGCGTCGAAGAGATCATGAGCCCGAACGAAGTCGTCGTCCTGATCAATCCGTTCGAGTCGGAGTGCGACCGGATCAGGGACCTGCTCGTCGACGGCGTCAAAATGACCGTGATCGCGATCGCCCCGAAGCAAACGGTGTTCCCGACCATCGTGATCCCGGAACTGAAGGGGTACGATATGATCCTGCAACTGCTCGCCGGGTGGAACCTGCTGGTCCAAATCGGCGTCGCCTGCGGGGTCAACCTCGACAAGCCGCAACGGGCCCGAAAGATCGGGAACGAGTTCGTCGAGTGAGACTTTCGTCGAAAAGCAGCGGGCAGATTTCTCATTACACATTTCTCCTTTTCCGTTCATGAAACGCCTCCTCCTTTTCACCGTACTCGTTTCGGCTCCACTCCTGTTCGTCCTGTTCGGCTGTCCGGGCAAGAAGGGACCACAAACCCATGTCAGCGGGCTCCTTTCGGAGGACCGTACCCGACTCAACGACGAAGCGTTTCAAAACGTGCTTGAACTGTTCAACGCGCTGGAAGAAACGCCGTCGCTGCGCGGATTGCCCGGAATGAGTTTGGAACAGCAGCGTGTCGGACAGCTCGACAAGTGGATTGCCAATCGGTCCGGGGATAAACTGTGGAAATCCGACCCGCTCTACGAAGAATTGAAAACCGAGTTCGACGGAGTTTTAGGCAAAATTCAAACGGTCCTCGACTCGTTCAAAAAACTTCAAAGCGAGAACGAAAAAGAATCGGGCTCCGTCGACGCCAAACTCTTGAACGCAACCCTTGTCGCTTTGCCGGAGGAATTGTCGAAGCTGACCCAGTTATCGTCCGTGAATTTCCGGGTCGAATCCGCAATGTTCCAATCGCTCGCGGATCGTATGGAAACCGCTCGAAACGCCCGGGAAGCGGCGATCCTTTCCCGCGCCGAGCCGGTGAAAGCCGAATTGGAGCGAGTCGTCGTATTCCAGACGCATTTGGCCGATTTCGCCCGCCTGTTCGATGTTCGAGCCTTGGATTTCCAACCGGCCGACGTCGACCATTTCAAGCAGGTCGTCTGGGCGCGGAATATCGCGCTTTGGGCCAAGGGGGACAAGCAAGGGGATCTCGACCGGGCCGTTTCGATTTTCGATTGGACGATCCGCAACATTGATTTGAAATCGGAAACGACGATTGCCCCGAACGGCCAACAAGTCGCGGCGCCCGTCCAGGAGCCGTGGTTGACGCTGCTCGCCGGACAGGGAACGGCTCACGACCGCACTTGGGTTTTCATCGACCTTCTTCGACAGCTTCGAATCGACGCGTGTTTGCTCGCCTACGAAAAAGAAGATTCTCCCGGTCAATACGAACCGTGGGGGGTCGGCGTTTTGTCGAACGACGAGATTTACCTTTTTTCACCCGCCTACGGAGTCGCGATTCCCGGGCCGCAAGGGATCCGTTTGAGCGAACGAACCCAACAGCCGAACGAACCGGCCGGCGGCGCCGAAACCGGGGAAATCGCGTACAACGATATTGCGACGCTTGCCCAAGTCGCCGAAAACGATCAACTTTTGCGTAAGTTGGACACGGAATCGGCTCCGTTCCCGGTCAACGCGGAGCAGGCGAAAAAATCGATCGCGTTTCTCATCACGTCCCCCTGTACGGCGGCCCAGCGAATGAGCCTCGTTCAAAAGGAACTCAGCGGCGACGAGTCGATGGTACTCTACCAGGCGTACCAGGACCAGGCGGACCGGTTTTCCAAGGTCGCGAACATCGTCGACGTACGACATTCCCTCCGTCCGCTCAGGGCCGTGTACGAGCGGGAAACCTTTCCGCAATGGGGCGAAATGCTTTTGGGGGCGTTTTACGTCGAGGACCCGGCCACGAAACGTTATTCGCTTTGGATCGGGCGGGTTCTTTATTTCAAGGGCAAATTGTCCGGTCCGGAAAGCGCGACCACGTTCTACCAAGAGGCCCGGGTGTCCGACCGTAAACTGGAGGAGTTGGCTCGAAGTCCGGAAGCGGGGATGAGTCCGGAAAAACTCGCCATTTATACGGTCGCCAAACGATACGCCCGCTACTGGATCGGACTGACCTGTTTGGAAAACGGACGAACGGTTGCCGCGATGGAGCAATTTCTCGACGAGGAAAAAGACCCGCTGGCCCGGTCCGGACAGCTTTGGAGCAACGCGATCGCGTATAATTTGGGACGCTCGTATGAACGTTTGGGCCAATATGCCGAAGCGATCAACCGATACGAAAAAAATCCCAAAGGCCCGACCGGTCCCGGAAACGCCGTCCGGATCAAATGGTTGAAAGAGTTGACACAATAATCGACAAAAACCGAATCATGCCTGAAAACGAAATCCCCGGCGGTTCTCCCGAAAATACGCCCGTCGAGCAAAATGGTGCCGCGGCGGAACAGGTTCCCGTCTCCTGGCGTGAACCCGTTGCGGTTTTTTTGGCCGTCCTGCTCGCGGACGCGGCCTTGTACCACGGCGGTGGTTATTCGGGACTTGCGGCGTTTATCGTCGGGGCAATCGCTCTGTTGGGATTCGGCGCTTACCGCCCCCGGTTCGATCGCGTTGTACTCTTGTTCGGGATCGTCGGTTTCCTGATCGGTTTGAAACTCGTTTGGTGCGGCAACGGACTGTTGACACTACTCGGATTCGGGTTCATGCTCTTCTTCGCGGCACTCCAAGCCGGACGTTCGCTCATGGGGGGCGACTTCTTCAAGTACCTGGAAGAAGCCCTGAAATCCGGTGGATTCGGCTTCGTTTACCTACGCCGGATGAGGCAGGGGGTTCGGAGCATTCCCCAATTCGGCGGACATCACATTTTGATCGTGATGCCGCTTCTCGCCGTCGGAATATTTGGAGCGATATTTATCTGCGCCAATCCCGATCTCCAGGACATGCTCTGGAATCTCTGGAGTCGATTCACGGAATTTCTCTCCAAATACTACGATTGGATCCCGTTCCCGTCGCAGGTGCTTCTCTGGCTTGTCGTTGCGTGGTGCATGGTCGGACTGATGCGTCCGAAAAAGAGTCTCACGGTGTCCAACGACGGCTTTTTCGGAACCGGGGCTTCCGAGACGACGGGCCCTCTCCCGACGGAACCAAAAGAAAGCGATCCGATCCTGTTCGCCGCCTACCGGAATACCTTGGTCGCGCTGAGTCTTTTGTTTGCCGTGTATCTCATGTTTGAGTTTCATAAAAACTGGACGCGGGACTTTCCCCAGGGCTTCAATTATTCCCGACACATGCACCAGGGGGCGGCGTTTCTCACCTTGGCGCTCGGCGTGAGTACCCTGGTCTATTGCGTGATTTTTCGAGCCGGTATTCTTCGTGATGCGCGAATCGGACAGTTGAAGAAATGGGGCGCTATTTGGGGGGGATTGAATTTCCTGCTCGCTTTCTCCGTTTACAATCGTTTGTTCATCTACATCGATCTGAACGGACTTTCAAGACTGCGGATCATCGGGTTGCTCGGCTGCACCGCCGTCGTACTCGGTTTGATTGCCGTGATCCGAATGGTTTGGCTTTTCCGGGACATGATCTGGCTTTTGCCGCGCTATGCCTGGTCGGTGATTGCCGTCGTTGCCGTCGGCTTGATCCTGCCGTGGGACGGATACATCGCGAAAGTCAATACGGCCCGGGTTATGAAAGGGGACCTGTTGCCGTCCGTTTTTCTTTTCGGTCATCCGGAAAGTGCCGAAGAATACCTCGCCTCGTTGCCGTTGATGGATAGTGAAGACAAGACCATCCGGGAAGGAGCCAGAGCGATTTTCGCGAAACAATATCTGTCCTTGCAAAAAAAACCTTGGGAAGGAACGTATGCGTGGACCGCGTTTCAGTGGTCGAACCACGAACTGCTCAAGATATTGGAGCGCCGCAAAGGTGATCTCGAACCGTATTGGGACGACGAAAAAATGCGGGAGAAAACCATCGAAACTTTCCGGAAATACACGGATCGGTGGATTTGAGCAAATATAAAAAAACAAATCACGAGCAAAAAATACCGGCCTCAGTGTTAGGCTTTCGCCAGAAAGTTCCAAGCTGGTTTTGTCATCCTGAGGTACTCCGAAGGATCTGGTTTCAAGCGGTGTTCGCAACACAATGCGTGTTGGCCGGATACACCAGATTCTTCGCTCCGTGAGTACACTGCGCTCAGAATGACATCATTGTCCCACTCGGATATTTTCGGCATTTTACTTTCTGGCGAAAGCCTTGGCTCGGGGATGATATTCGTAGAGTAATATTGTAGAGCAAGAAAAAACATGGACTTTTTTCAACATCAGGACAACGCCCGGCGCCGGACGAAAACCTTGGTCTTCTATTACATCCTGGCCCTGTTGGCCTTGACGCTTGCGCTTTACGCGTTGGTCGTGTTCATCGTCGTTCTCGCCAAACCGGAAGGGTATGACACCTATCTTCAACGGATGAACTATTGCGATCCGGTTCTCTTCGTTTTGACCGCGTGCGGCGTCGGACTGCTGGTCGGCGGGGCGAGTTTCTTCAAGTCGATCGAACTGGCCGGCGGTGGTGGGGACGCCGTCGCGCAGCAACTCGGCGGTCGCAAGGTTTCCCCCTCGACGACCGATTTCACGGAACGGCGCCTACTCAACGTCGTCGAAGAACTCGCGATCGCGGCGGGAATCAATGTCCCGAACGTCTACATTCTCGATCACGAAGAAAGCATCAACGCGTTCGCCGCCGGTTTTTCCCCCAACCACGCCGCGCTGGGTATCACCCGGGGCACGCTCAATTATTTGACCCGCGACGAACTGCAAGGGGTGATCGGACACGAATTCAGCCATATTCTCAACGGCGATATGCGGATCAATATCCGTCTGATCAGCATTCTTTTCGGCTTAAACCTGCTCGTGATCATCGGCTCGATCCTCATGCGG
>JAVBTU010000033.1:0-12819 GCA_031556015.1 Thermoguttaceae bacterium | reverse complement strand
GATCCCACGCAAACCGACGCAGCTTTTTCGCTCCAAAAAATCGGGCTCAACGCGACGCTCCGCCCGTATCAAGAAGTCGGCGTCCGCTGGCTCCACTTGCTCTCACGGCTCGGACTCGGCGCGTGCCTGGCCGACGACATGGGGCTCGGTAAAACGATCCAAGTGATCACGTTGCTTCTCGCCCTCAAAAAAGAGCCGGGTACGGAGCATCGCGTAGTCCCCGGGCCGTCGCTTCTGGTCGCCCCCGCTTCGCTTTTGGGCAATTGGGAATCCGAAATTCAAAAGTTCGCCCCGACCTTGAAATCCCGGATCGCGCACGCTTCCGGAGCCGGGACCGCCCGGCCGAAAGATTTGCACGAAATCGACCTGATTATGACGACGTACGGCATGGTCGAGAGGATCGATTGGATCAAAACGACACCATGGCGCAACGTGATTCTCGACGAAGCGCAAGCGATCAAAAATGCCGGAACGAAGCAGTCCAAAGCGGTGAAAAGTCTGAAAACCAGCGGCCGCATCGTGTTGACCGGAACGCCGATCGAGAATCGGCTGTCCGATCTTTGGTCGCTGTTCGATTTTCTCAATCCGGGTCTGCTCGGTTCGAGTTCCGGATTCACGAAGTTCGTCAAATCGCTTTCAAGTGGCTCCGGGTCCGTCAATTACGCTCCGCTGCGACGCCTCACGCAGCCGTATATTCTAAGGCGATTGAAAACGGACAGGAATATCATCTCGGACCTGCCGGATAAAACGGAGATCACGGCGTGGTGCGGTTTGAGTAAGAATCAGGCGGTACTTTATTCGAAGTCGGTCGAGCAGCTTGCCCGGGAACTGAAGGAAAACGCCGAAGGGATGAAACGTCGCGGCTTGATTCTCGCTTATCTGATGCGGTTCAAGCAGATTTGCAACCATCCGGCGCAGTGGACCGGCGACGACGATTACGATCCGGCGCGGAGCGGGAAATTCGAGCGGCTCAAGGAAATCTGCGACGAAATCGCGTCCCGGCAGGAAAAGGTACTCGTCTTCACGCAGTTCCGTGAGATCACCGACCCGCTTTCACGGCATTTGCAAACGATTTTCAAACGATCGGGCCTGATTCTCGACGGAACGACGCCGATCAAGCGACGCAAGGAAATGGTCGACGCTTTTCAAAGCGAATCGGGCCCGCCGTTTTTCGTCCTCTCGCTCAAGGCGGGCGGAACGGGCTTGAATCTCACCGCGGCGTCACACGTCGTACATTTCGACCGATGGTGGAATCCGGCTGTCGAGAACCAGGCGACGGACCGGGCGTTCCGCATCGGACAGCGGAAAAACGTTCTCGTGCACAAATTCGCCTGTCGCGGAACCGTCGAAGAGCGGATCGACGATTTGATCGAAAGCAAAAAAAGTTTGGCAAGCGAGATCGTCGAAGGAGGAGGCGGCGAAGCGCTCGTTACGGAAATGAGCGACGAACAACTCCTGAGCATGGTCGCCCTGGACATCACCAAAACCCACGACGTTTAACACCACCCCCTCTGTTTAACCGTGCGTCCTGGACGCCGAAGAAAGGAATCACATCCATGTACGACTATTACGGCTGGCGCCCCTATGTTCCCGTTGCGAAAAAACTGGCCAACGCACGGCGGCACGTTCAGAAGAAACTCGGAGGAAAAGCGAACCCGATCGACGTCGACGGACGGAAGATCACGAAAACCTTCTGGGGAGACGCCTGGTGCGACAACCTGGAAACATACAGCGATTTCGAGAATCGGATGCCGCGAGGCCGAACGTATATTCGTAACGGTTCGGTCGTCCACCTCGAAATCGGCAAAGGGGTCGTGAAATCCTACGTTGCCGGTTCGGACACGTATGAAATCGTCGTGAAAATCGACCCACTCAAGGCGGAACGATGGAAGTCGATTAAGAAGAAATGTGCCGGCGAAATCGGCTCCGTGGTCGAATTGCTTCAGGGCAAGTTGTCCAAGCATGTGTTGGGAATCGTGACCGACAAAAAGGAAGGGCTCTTTCCTTCGCCGAAAGAGATCAAGCTCGACTGCTCCTGTCCGGATTGGGCGACGATGTGCAAACACGTCGCGGCGACGCTGTATGGTGTCGGCGTGCTTCTGGACCGGAATCCGGAGCTGTTTTTCAAACTGCGCGGCGTCGATCATCTGGAGTTGATCGATTCGTCGGTGTCGATCGCGACCGGCTCGAAGGATACCGAAACGCTGGACGAAGGTTCGCTGGAAGACATCTTCGGCGTGGAGCTCGCGGATTCGTTGGAACCCAAAACCGGAAAGAGGAAGAAAACCGTCGCAAAAAAAACGGCGAAAAAAGCGGTAAAGAAAACCGTCAAAAAAACGAAGCCGGTCAAAGCCGCCCCGCCGAAGAAAGTCGTCAAAAAAACGTCGAAAAAGGCCGTGAAGAAAATCGTGAAAAAGGCCGTGAAGAAAAAAGGAGGGCCGCTCAAAAAGGCACCCGTCAAAACGTCTCCTCGTGCTTCGCGAACCTCGAAAAAGGTGAAAAAATAACGCACGGAAAAGTCTCACCCTCCACTTCCCATGCGACGCAAAAAGCTGATCGTCAAACGGATCGAGGCCCAGCCGGTACAGCATGTCTGGGTCAATTCGTTCCTCGACTACATCGCCGGGGAGTGTATGCTTTCCGAAAACACGATTGCCGCTTACCGGCGGGATCTGGTTCGTTTTTTGACCTGGCTGGAGGACCGTGAAATTCCCCGGCTCTCGATCCGCGAACTTGCCGATTATGCTGATTGGCTTTACGGACAAAATTTGGCTCCGTCGACCCTTGCCCGGCATATCGTTTCACTCCGCGTTTTTTTTCGGTATTTGCAACTGGAAAACGTCCTCAAGGACAACCCGGCGGAACTGCTCGGAAGCCAAAAGCTCTGGGAACGGATGCCGCAGGTTCTCACGCCGAACCAGGTCGAACGGCTCATGGACGCGCCGGACGCAAACGATCGGATGTACCGCCGCGATCGGGCGCTGCTGGAAATGTTTTACGCGACCGGCTGCCGGGTCTCCGAAATCGTCGGGCTTCGGTTGCAAGACATCCATTTGAGTGAAGGATACTGCCTGTGCACCGGCAAGGGAAACAAGCAGCGTTTGGTTCCGCTTGGGCAAAAAGCGATCGCGGCTTTTGAAACCTGGCTTCGGGAAGAGCGACCGCTCGCGTTGGGGCGGTCGGCGGAGAAGTTGCACGATTATTTCTTTCGATTTCCGGCGCATCCCGACTCGCCGGAACCGGACACGGAATCGGCGACCGACGAAACGATTTTCGCCGACCATGAAGCTTGGGCGTTTCTCTCGTTCCGCGGCAAGAAGCTTCGTCGGGAAGCCGTTTGGGAGTTGATCAAAAAATACGCCCTGAAAGTCGGAGCGCCGAGTTCCGTCAGTCCGCACACGATGCGACATTCCTTCGCGACACACATGCTCATCGGCGGAGCGGATCTGCGGCAGGTCCAGGAAATGCTCGGACACGCCAGCATCGCGACGACGCAGATCTACACGCACGTCGATATGAGCAAACTCAAAGCGGTCCATGAAAAGTTTCATCCGCGAGGATGACTTTCAATCAAGAAACAAAGAGCCCCGGGCTTAAGCCCGGGGGTTATTCAATGTTTTCTCGCGAGGTCGATCACCCGGGGGCTTACGCCCCCGGCTCTTTTCGGCTCGTTTTTGTCGTTGCGAAACTCTTTTAGAATTTCACGACCGTCGAAACACCGAAACCGAACTGGTCTTTGCTGTCGCCGTAATCGAACGCTCTGTTGCCATTGGCATAGCCGAAGTCGTTGCCATCGCAATAGTCGTACCGGATTTCCGGACGAACGAGCAACCATTTGTTCGGCGTCCAGTTGGCACCGAGCGTCACTTCGTAGCTGTTGGCGTCGAATTCGTTTTCATACATCCATTCGCCGCGAAGACCGAACGCCCAGCAGCGGTTCAGCTTGTAGATCAACTCCTGGTTGATTCCGTAAGCGGAGAAGTTCCCGTCGCCGTAATCATTGTTGCGCAGGGCCCACTCGAAGGTGTAATCCCAGCAACGATTCGGTTGAAAGCCGATGATGAACGAGTGAACAAAGTAATCGCAATCTTCGCCGGATCCCCAATAATCTTTGTCCTTGCCCAACAACACGCCGTAGCCGAAATTGATTTTCCGGTTGACTTTGTATTTCAGACCGAACAGGGCTGCGTTGTTGTCGGCGTTGCCGAACGTCGAGGAGCCCGACCCCCATTGATCGTACCCACTGAAATCTTCTCCGCAGGTCCAACCGCCATAAACGGACAGACGCGAGTTGGCATCCCAAGTCGCCAAGGCACCGGTCTGCGTCACCGGAGTGATGCTGTACGCATACGAGGTGCTGTAGAAAAAGCGACCGGTCGACATGATCGATTCGTGTCCGAGCGGCGTGTAGAACTTACCCGCTTTGACGCTCAAGGTCCGGTATCCGATTTCGGCATACGCCTGCGGGAGCGACGCGAGGTAATCCCCTTCGCCCCAACGTGAACGAGCATCGTTATTGCCTTCAAAATACTCAAGCCCGTTGGACTGCGTGTCGATCGCGTCGATTCCGTACATGAAATCGACCCGGCCACCGATATCCCAACCGCAGTGGGGATCGATCTTCTTTCCGATATAACCGTACGCCTGGTTCATCTGAACGTCGGCCATACGAGCGGGCCCGAGGGCCGCAGTGTTACCGGAGGCGGGATTCCACGCTTCGCCGGGACCTCCGTTAAACGGAGTGCGAAAACTGTTGTTATTGTCGTACAGATTCCGATTTCCATGGTTGTTGCCGTAGATTCCGGCTTCAACCCATCCGCCGTACTCCCACAAGGAATACGCTTTTCCGCCGGCATGGGCGGGCGCAGTCAGGGCAGCGAAAAGCAAAGCGCCTACCCCAATGCAAGTCGAGAGCATTTTCTTCATGATTTTCTCCTTCGTTTTGGTTCTGTTTCTTGGAAACGCATTGAAACCGCATTGGAGTCGAGATTCCCAACGCATCCGAATCATCGAACCGAAGTGAAGAGAAAAGTAAGAGTTTTTCCCAGCCGTGATACAACGCGTGGTATCGAAAAAACACGACTTATGGTCTCTTTATGCAAAAGCAGTACAATCCGTCCGGGATCGTGAAAAGAAAGGAGGGGTTGTAGCGAAGAGAGTGGAAAGAGCAAAAGAGGGGGGCGTTGCTTGGCAATCCGTGTTGGCTGGATGGACCAAATCTTTCGCTTCGTGAGTGCGTTACGCAAGAATGACAAAACTTGCCCGTCAATTTCCGACGAAGCCTACCCGCTCAGTTTTGAAAACAGATCTCTGAAATCGAACGTTTTTTTCGTCGCGGGTTGCGGCGGTTCTTCCGGCGGGTCGGCGAACGGGTCGTCGGCGTCTTCGACCGGTTTGGCGAGCTTCAGCGGCGGACGCTCTTGCGGTTTCGGTTCCGAGTGGAGCCAGATTTTTCGGGGTTCGTGCGGCCGGGCTTCGTCGTTCCGAACGGCTTGACTCTCCCGGCGGAAATCGATCGAGACGAGTTCCTCTTCGACGACGGGTCGGGCGAGGAATTTCGGTTTCGATAAAATCGAACCGCCCGAAACATTGGAAATATCGGGGTCGAATCGGAGCGTCCGGGTGCGTGATTCGCTTTCATTCGGGATTTGCCGCCTTGGAACAACCGGAGCGTCTTCCAAAAGCGATGCGACCCGCTCAATCGTCGGAACCGCGACACCCCGCGACAACGATTGCTGTAACAGGTCGAGTTCTTCGAGAAGAGGGTCGGACAATCGGTCGGTTTCCGTTCCCGGAGTTTTGACCAGGACCCGGGAACATCCTTCGGGGCCGTCGTGGGGAATTTTTGTTTTTCGTGCGGAAAAGGACCGCGGAACCGGAATCTCCTCTTCAAACGTTTCGTGCAGCGTTTTTGTTTTTTTCCGGCCCGCTTCCAGAAAGACGGGGCCCGAATCCGGTTCGTTTCCCAAATGGAGCCGTATCACCGGCGCGGATTCCGGTTTAAAAAGCGGCGTCGGAATGTTGGACTCGGCCGGCGCGAGGTCGAATTCGTCCGATATGAAAACCGGTTCGATAAATTCGGGTTCCGGCGAATGGTCCGGTTCTTCGTCCGGCAAATAGCCGGGGAGCGAGATCCTCGAATCGTCCGTTTTCGCTTCGTGAACGACCATGCCGGGCGGCAGGGCGACCACGGCGGCGGTGTTCGCGGCGTCTTGGGATTGCAGCAGCAGATCGCGGTAGAGGATTTCCCGATACGGAGTCGCGAAGCCGCATTCGACCTGGTGTCCCGGCCCGGTCCAGTTTCGTATCGGGTTTTTCAGACCGTGCGGATAAACCGTTTCGTAAAACGATTTCGCCTGGTAAACGTGGTCGTCCGGTTTTTCCGGAACCGGTCGATATTCGTCTTCTTCGGTCGGCGTTTCGGCCCGTAGTTCGAGTTCTTCTTCGCGGACCGGTTCCGTATCGGTTTCCTCGCCTGAATCAGCGAAGATGACCGCCCGGTTTTCTTCGCCGCCCGGAAAAAAAGGGGGCGAGGGTTCCTTTTGCGCGTAGGATTCCCGTTCGATCGGGGGATCGTCGTCGAGTGTTCCGAATTCAATGACGGTTTCGGTCGGTAAAGCGGTCGGACTTTTCGATTCCGTTTCAGGAATCTGCTGAAGACTCGCCCAAGCGGCGCGGACGAGCGGTTCGTCGATCGTTTTCTCGCGGTTCGCTTCGCACGCCAAAACGAGCGCATGGTCGCACAACTGGTTGATCAATCGCGGAACCCCGCCGGTCAGTTCGTGGATTTTCAGCCGGGCAAAATCGTCGAATAACGGAAACTGGTCGCTGTGGTGATGCGGCGGGTCGACCCGAAATTCCCGTGCTGACTTCGGCTCGCTCCATCGCAGCGGCTTTGTAGAGGATTCCGTTTGAGCCGTTTCCGTTTTTCGAGCGTTTTGCGTTTGCCAAAGAATGTAATCCGACGTTTCGGCGCGGGTCAACGGCTCCAGGTACGAGCGGGAAACGATCCACTGGTTGAACGCTTTGAGCTTCGGATGCGTGAGCCGTTCTTCCAGTTCAAGCGTTCCGGCAATCGCGATCCGGAACCGGGAAAACATGCCGTTGTCGCAATTGAGCATGAGCCGGATTTCTTCCAGAACGCTCAAGGAAAGCGTCTGCCCCTCGTCGACGAGCAGAATCACGCCGGGAAGTGAACTCCGACGCAAGTGATCCCAGAGCAGGAGCCGAAGTTCGTTTTCCTCCGACCCGCAAAACGGTTGCTGGAGTTCGAAAAGCACCTGCTGCAAAAACGCTTTCGGCGTTTTCAGGCGATGATTCGAGATGTTGACGACGGCGTAATCGAGCTGAAACGGCAATCCGAGCAAACGCAAAAGAAGCGTCTTTCCGACGCCGCCGGGACCGACGATGAGCGAAATCCCTTCGCCCCGATGCAGGCAACGCAGAACGTTCGTTCGAGCCGAATCGATCGTCTCGCTCGGAAAATAGGAATGGACATCCGGGACCGCCAAAAAGGGGCGACGCGAAAGCCCGAAATATGTTTCGATCATGGGACCGGCACCTCACTGCTGAAATGACACGTCGATAAAGCGCATTCCGTAAGAAATGCGCAAATCGAGCGCTCCGGTCTTATCGACAATCGAGGTGAGCGTTCTTAACTGAAATTTCACACACTCCGGATAGTACGAACAAGAAATTTACCGCGACGGTTTCCGTGAATCTTGACTTTTGAACTTGTGTTTGAAAATGAGACAGGTGTATCATTTTGCGTCACAAATTAATACACCTAATTATTCCGTGATGTACTGTTGTTTTTTGGTGAAGGTTATACAAACGAAAATTCCTGAACTCGAAAACGTTTGTTAAGCTCCTTGAATTACAGAGGCGATTATTCAGGTGTTTTTCTTTTTTGAACACTCGCCGCTTTTTTCGCCTGCTTTGGCACGAATTTTGCGAAAGCTCAATAATGCGGGCGACGTAATTGTCCATTGAAATGGGCGTGTACTTAAGATCGTCTTGAGCAATCGTGTCGTGTAAATTCTCTATCTTCAAACGAAAAAGGTTAAAAAATCATGAAAAAATTATTCGTTTTGGCAGCGGTGGCTGTTTTGAGCTTGTGTTCTGCCGTCAAAGCTGATATTGCAGTGCAGAATGTATTTGGAAATACCCGTGATACTTCCGCCACGCAGGTATCAGAGTGGAATGTCAAGTATTTAGGTGGGGCAAACAGTTCCGCAGGCAACATGACTGCCTCCAATGAAAGCCATAAGTGGTGGCTTAAGAGAACCTACACGGAAGGGGCTCTCGATATGGCTGGTTATTCCCTTGCTCAAGTGGTTTCAGCCGCTACCGTGAAAAGCAAATCTTGGAATGAAAACCTTTCCTGGATCAGCAGCAGTGCCAGTACCACGTCGGAAAATGGTTACTATTCCTACGTGACGACAATCGCAGATACGTTTTTCGGCCTCAATGAGAACCAGAAGCTATCGTTTAACGGACTTTCGATCGATTTTGCCACCGACGATCACCTTCACGCGGTTGTCGTCAATGGAGTCACTTACGATGGGTTTAATGCTCAATTCGCCAATCACCAAGGTTGGACACAGTCTTTGATGAACATCATGCTTGAAGATATTGCTTGGAACAACGAAGGAGCGAATACGATCGAATTTATCGTTCACAATAACAACAGCGGAAGCAACTATGGCACGGGTACGAATCCGACCGGTTTTTCCGCAATCATTCAGGCGGCGTATTTGTTGGAAACAGATGATATGTCAGGCAAGAACTTGTCCCCGGAACCGGCGACACTATTGGTGTTCGGATTAGCTGGACTTGCCGGGTTGCCGATTTCGCGAAGAATTCGTCGCAAATAGTAATCGATGATGTAGTACCAACTTAATTCCTGATTGACAAAGGCCCGGCATAAAGTGCCGGGTTATCTTTTGTCACATATCTCGCCGCAGTATGGCGAGAGCGTCTTATTTGCCCATCTTGCGCAGATTTTTAATACACGCTTCAATTCCGCCGAGATCGACCGCATCGCCGACTTCGTGTTCGACGACGTACCATTCGGTTCCGCCGACGGTTTCGCACAGTTCGAATACGCGTTTCCAATCGACTTTCCCTTCGCCGACCGGGGCGTCGTTGTCGCTCCATTCTTTCAGGTGAATTGCTTTGGAGCGGCCCGGAAACTTCGAGATCGGCGTGTAAGGGTCGCCGCCGGCTTCCAGGCAGTTGCCGATGTCCATCTGCATAAAGACGTTTTTGCGGGTCCTCGCGAAGAAACGGTCCCACGCGGTTTCGCCGTCGATTTTTTTGAAGTCACCGCCGTGAGCGTGATACCCCAGCTCCATGTCGAGCTTATTCAGCCGGTCCGCGAGTACGTTGAACAGATTCGCGGTCATTTCGTTGCCCGCCTTGGTTGAGAGCGCTTCGTCGATGCCGCCGGGAACAATGATGAACCGGGTTCCGAGCGTTTTGTGAATCTCGACCGTTTTGTCGAAATTGTCGTCCAGAAGCTCGTACAAACCGGTGTGGGTCCCGCTGCATTTGAGGCCGACGTCGTCGAGCATTTTACGAATGTCTTTGGCGTCATGTCCATAATACCCGGCGAATTCGACGCCGTCGTATCCCATCGCGGCGACCGCTTTGAGTACTCCGGCGAGGTCTTTCGCGGCGGCGTTGCGAACGGAATAAAGCTGGACGGAAATCGGAATCTTCTTCTCCGTTGCGGCAAAAGCCATATCCCGCAACCCGGAAACGCCCAACCCGACCGCCGCAACTGAGGCGGATGTCTTCAAAAAGGATCTTCGATTCATAGTTTTCTCCTGAAAGTGATGAATGGGAAAGAAACAAACAATAGAAAGTGTGCAGTTAGCGGCGGGGCTTGCCCCGCGTTTGTTATGTGAACATTGCGTCCCACCAAAACGCCCTCAAATGAAACCGTCCGAGCGGCCCAGCCCGGGGCAAGCCCCGGCGCTAACGGAACGGCGCGGATTGACCCAAAACTTCCGTGCAAAAAATCATTCCCCCCCAACTGGATCAATGCCGGAAAAGATGGTATAAAATGCCGGTTGAAACTGTGTGATTCTTATTTTTGGTCGGAAATAGAGAACGCAAAACGTATTTTACGTCGGCAGAACCCGGGGCTGCGCCTTCTATCCTGTCTTTTTCACGCACTCCCCTCGATCATGATGAAGACAAACCCAACGCCGACGTCTCGCACTGAAAAAAATCTCTTATTGAAAACTTAGACGACTTATGGAAAAAAAAACAAGCTCGGTATGGAAAATCGGGCGGACAGCAATCCTCCTCTCAAACGTCTTCCAACTCTGGAAAGAAAAAATCGGTTTACACGCGACGCAATCGGGGCTCGATTCACGAAAATTTTGAATGGGGTTTCGTTTCCGGCGGAGAAGATTCGGATTTCGACGACACTCCCCAACGAAATTCGGCCGAAACCGCTTCGGACTCCGGCGGACAGCGGGTGAAAAAGCGTCCTTCCGCCGCTCCCGTGAAAAAAGCAAAAGACTCGGAACCGCCGTCCGCCAAAAGCCCGTCGCCGGAACGCGACCGGCCGGAACGAAAAAAAAAGTCGCAACCCGCCCGACCGGCTTCGCCGCCGAAGGTGCAGCAGTCGACCCTTTTCGACGTCGACGACTGGGACGATGATTTGGCGCTCCCCAGCTACGGACGAACCCCGCATGTCAAAACGGCGACTCAAGCCGCGGCTCCCGCACGCGATTCCTTAGCCGCATCGCCCGAAAAACGGACGAAGCAGGAAAAATCGGAACCGGTAACCCGGGAAACCGACCGGACTAAACGGCCCGTCAAAGAAACGCCGACTCCGCCGAAAAAAATTATCGCCAAAGCGCCGCAGCAGCGTGGTTCGACGGTCCAACCGCCGCGCACTCCGGAATCGCCGGGTCCCAAAACTCCGGCGCCCTCGAAAACCACCGAGCGGACTCCTCGACCGGAAAGTTCGACCCGGAAAAAAGCAAAACTGGCCGTTTCGCAGTACACGACGATCCCGCCGCTCCCCCGTCGGGAAAGGCAACGCTGGGATCCGGAAAAACGGGAATACGTCCTCGACCAGGAACCGGCCCCGCAACCTCGGCCCGCCGGCCGGGAAAAATCCGCGTCCCAACCGAAACGCCCGGAAAAAACCCAGGAGAAACCGGAACCTTCGCGTGAACGAAGCGAAACCAAGCCGGTCGCCAAACGACCGCCGCAAGAATCGAAGCCGCGCGACGAAAAAGCTCCGCCTCGGGAAAAACCGAAACAACGGCCCCCGGAACCCAAACGCGAGCCGAAACCGCCGGCGATGCCCCGAGGCGTCCCGATCGAGGACGACACGGACCACGCCGATGTGGAAACTTCGGCGTCCGGTTTCAAAAAGCTCCCGATTTCCGAGACGATGCTCGATGCACTCAAGTTCGTCCGGTACATCGAACCGACGCCGATCCAGGCCGGCGTGATTCCGTCCGTGATGAAAGGAATCGACGTGCTCGGCCAAGCGCAAACGGGAACCGGAAAAACCGCCGCGTTCCTCATTCCGCTGTTGGAAGGGATTGAAGAATGTGAGCCGGGCAACTCGCCGGTCGCGTTGATTTTGGTCCCGACCAGGGAACTTGCCGTCCAGGTTCGCGATGAAGCAGCCAAGCTGTCGTACGGTCGCGACATTCGGGTTACGGCTTGTTACGGAGGAAAACCGATCGCGAAAAACCTCGTCCGGCTCCGCGAAGGGGTCGACATTATCATCGGGACGCCGGGGCGGCTGCTCGACCTGATGAAGCGCGGCGCCCTTTCGTGCAATATGCTCCGCTGGGTCGTACTCGACGAAGCGGACCGGATGCTCGACATCGGATTCCGTCCGGACATCGAAAAGATTTTGGCGAAAACGCCGTCGGACCGTCAGACGCTCCTGTTTAGCGCAACACTTCCGCCGCAGGTCGTCAAGCTTGCGAAAAAATACATGATCGATCCGGAGATTCTCGATTTCTCCACCTCCGCGGTCGCCGTGGAAACGATCGAACAGTATTACATCACCGTCGACCAGATGCGTAAATTCGACGCGTTGGTCCAGCTTCTCAAGCAGGAAGAGCCGAACCAGGCGATTATTTTCTGCCGTACGAAAAGAGGGGCGGACCGCGTCGGGCGAATGCTCGAATCGCAATTCGACAGCATCGCCGCGATCCACGGGGACCTCGCCCAGCCGGTTCGCGATCGCGTCATGTCGCAATTCCGCGCAGGAACGCTCCGCTATCTGGTCGCGACCGACGTGGTCGGACGTGGAATCGACGTGTCCGGAATATCGCACATTATCAACTACGACATCCCGACGTTCTGCGACGATTACGTACACCGGGTCGGTCGAACCGGCCGGATGGGACGCGAAGGGGTCGCTTTTACGTTCGTAACCGCCGAGGAAGGTTCGGAGTTGACCCGTATTGAAATGCGAATCGACCGGCTCCTCAAGAGGGCGGACTTGAAAGATTTCGAAGCGTTCGCCAAGCCGACCGACTCGACGGTCGTCGACCCGTTCGGCCCGGCTCAGGGCAAGCCGGTCTTCGGTAAACCGGTTCGCAAGGTCCGTCGGGCTCTGTAGTGTCATGGATCGATTGACGCAGCAAATCATTTACTCGCTGGACCTTTTCGGGACGGCGAGTTTCGCGTTTTCCGGGGCGCTAAGGGCGCTGGATCGCAAGCCGGATTTCGTCGGAATGTTGATCCTCGCCGGCGCGACGGCCGTCGGCGGATCGATTCTGCGCGACGCCATCCTGAGCCGCCCGGCCGTAATCTTCACCGACCCGGGTT
>JAVBTU010000370.1:0-3585 GCA_031556015.1 Thermoguttaceae bacterium | reverse complement strand
TATCCCCAGGACAGCGCGCTGGACCTCGGAATCAACGCGTTGCTGTACGCGCTGGAGCATATTTGAGTGAAAGCCTCGCCTCTCTCCCGCTAATTCGCCGGTGCTTCCTGTTGACGACCGGGGAGGTATTGGAGCGGGTTGAGAATCGACGGATTGAGCCAACGAGACGGCGGGGTCGGCGCCGGCGGTTCCAGCGGGGGTTCCGGTGCGGATCCGAAAAGCACCGGGCGGATCGAAACATCGTCGATCCACGCTTCCCCGATTCCACTGAGGTAGAACCGGGTCTCGAACAAACCGTCGGACGGAGCATAGCGGAAGAACACGAACGGCCGCCACCCGTCGGTCTGGTAAAATCGTAACGCCAACGGATCGCCGCCGATCGAGTCCCAGATGATTAACCCGTCGGCGCTCCCTTTGATCCGTTCACGAATGTTGATCCAGCCGGACACGCACAATAATTGGCCCGTACTGACCGGGATCGCCGGGGTCGTGATCCAGATCGGGGCCGTTTCCACCTGAATATTGCTTTCCGGTTTCAAGGAGAAAACATTGAGGCGTAAATTTCGTTGACCGACACTGCCGGGTCGCGGATCTTGCGACACGAAGCCCGCTCCCGACTTGATGTCCTTTTCCCACTGGTGCTGTTCATGACGCCAACCGACCGCCTTCCAGGTTTCCAGCGGGCATTCGAAATCGCCGTACAGGAGCATTTCTTCTCCCTGGGTCGCGGTTCGAAAATTGTTGAACATCGAAATGTAAAACGGAATCGTCGTGAAACCGGTCGAAACCGGCGTCAGGGAGCGGTTGATGTCGGACCGCATCGCGACGTACCACATATCCCGCTCCTCTCGGCGAATGCCCCGGGTCGCGAGTTCCGCCTGGAGGTACGCGTGGGATAAATCGTTCCGCTTGAAAAGATCTTCCCCCAGCGTGATGTCGTTTCGCGTCATTTTCAGGAGCGTTTCCTGTTCGTAGACTTTGACCAACGGGTTATTATCGCTGCGCAAATTGGGAATCGTATCGCTGTCCGCCGCCTGTTTGAGCATGCGGAACGTTTTTTCATCCGATTCGAGCCGCATCCTCGCCAAATCCAAAGCGAGCTGCACCATCGTCGGTCCGTAATCCCGCGCACGCGTTTCGATCCGACCGCGGAACGACACGTTTTCCGTCATAAAGACCAACGAGGTCATCGACGCGTCGTTGAGCCGCAGTCGCGTTCCCCCGGCGACACGTTCGGCGGGGACCCGCTCGAATACTCCGGGAGTCAACAGGAGTTTATCGTATGTTTCCGGAATCGAAACCTTGAATTCCGCGCCGCCGGCGACCGCCGCCTGTCCCATCGCGTATTGGCTGTTCACCTCGTTCCAAAGCGGAAGGAGCAACCGGGCACGGTCCAAGTACATCAGGACGCCGGACAGTTGCGGATGGTTCGATTCGTAATGTCCGATTACGGTCCCTTCGGCGAACCACTCTTCGATGAGCATCAGTTCGAGATTGAGCAGCGCAAGCGCCTTGACGCGGTATTCCGTTTCCGGATTCTGATCCGTCAGCGGTGTTTGCGAGGTGAACAGCAATCCATGTGAACCGGCTGCGATCGCCTGTCGGACCATCAATCGCATCTGGTCGACGGAAACGACGACCGGCTGTTCCCGATGTCCGCCGAACAAATCCCACTGTGCGACGAGATTGGCGTCCGGCTGCGTCTGGATCGCGGTCCAGCGGGGCGTACTCGGCAGTAATTTCTTTTCGTAATCCTTCAGCCAGGCACCGTATTCGACCAGATCAAGCGAAGTCTGCAACGGTTCACGTCGCATCATGACGATCAGGTCCTGAATCTTACTGCTGAAATCCATCCCGCCGCTCTCGATGGAGCAGATGAACGGTCGGCCTTGCCGGGCATTGCGGTCCGCCGCCTGAATTTTTCGGGCGCGCAGCTCGATTTCGGAAACGCTCGGCTTGACAAGATATTCGCCGAGATTCCAACAGAGGACGTTTTGGTATTCCAGCGGCGTGGGAGCGATTCGGTCGTAAGCGCTGGTTCCTTGGGCGTCCAGTCTTTCGACGCCGATTTCCGCCGGGGGAGGACAGATAATCCAGAATTGCTTCCGCATCGCCTCTTCGAGCAATTCGCGGCTCGGCGTCGAGGAAAGCCAAATCGTATTGAATCTCATACTCCGGAGAAATTCCAGCGGTTCGCCGCGGTATTCGATTGCCCGAATTCCGAGCGATTTCTTCACGCCCTCGGCGGGATCGACGAGTCGAATCATCTGCCCTTCGAGCTTGACCGTTTGGATCGGGAGCTGATTTCGCGTCACTTCCTGGGTTCCGTCCGAGTAGTAGACCGTTTCGGTCGCGTCCGCGTAATTCGGCTCCTGCAAACGCCGTTCGTTGTAGTTCACCAAATGGATCGATTGTGTCGGATCCATGCGGATCATCCCGTCGTCTTGCCCGTTGAGCTTCTTTTTCAATTCGAGGTTGTAAGGATCTTCCAAACGGCGACCATTGTTGCTCGTCAGGTCCCAAACGACCTCGCCGGTTTCATGCTGCGTCGTATGTTTGGAAAACACCGGGCCGGAAACCGTCTGCGCGAGAAAGCCGCTCATGTTGACCGGGTCGAATTTCGGTTTGAATCCGCGACTGACAAGGTCTTCGACTGTTTTTGCCGGTCCTTTCGGCAAAGAACTGCCGACGATTTCGATCCGTTGAATCTGATAAACCGGTGAAACGGTTTTGGGAAATCCTTCGCCTTTGGAGTCCGTTTCGGCGTCCTCGTCGGTTTCGTTTCGGGATTCGTTCGTGAGTTTCGCGTATTCCTGCTGCTCCAATTGGTCCAATTCGAACCAGTAAGCGGCACACTCCGGCTCCAGACGGCCGAATTCCTTGCTTTCTTTGCCCAAAACTCCCCAGACCGGAGCGCAGCCGTCGACTTTTGTTTCGCCGATCCAGAGTTTCTTCTCGGAAGGACGATTATCGGGGTTTGGCAAGCCTTCGACATAGAGGATCAGTTGTCGAACGTACATGTTGCCAAGATCGAGCTTATACTCCAGCTCCCCTCGCAGGTTTTGAGCGGTTTGTTGAGCGGATTTGTAGAGATTCGGACTCGAAAAATCGAGCTTCTGCCAATTGCCGAGGTTCGTGTATCGGGACCCGGCGATGAGGAACGTGATCGGTCGACCTGTATTCGGGTTTGTCTCCCGGGGGAGTACGATTTGGGCTCCCAGCGTCAGCCCGGCTTGGGTCGATTTGACCCAAACGGAGGGGGAAAGGTCCTCGATCAGACAGGGAAAATCGACTTCGCGACCGAAGAATAGGTCCGTCCTCTTCGGAAAAGCCATGGAAACGAATTCCGGAGCAGAGCCTTCGTGAGAATCTTTACTGTCTATGTTGTGTTTTATGATTGCAATTCGTTTGTCGATATTGAGCAGCTTCCATCGCGTGTTGTTTGCCGGCGTATCGAAGGGAACCGGGGGAGCGCCGCTCGAAATAGGCGCAGTATTTTCCGAACCGCCGATTCCAGCGGCAGTCGCAACGGACACAGTCGCAAAAAAGGCGAGAATGATCGAAAAAAACAAACGCGACGGCATT
>JAVBTU010000343.1:0-5395 GCA_031556015.1 Thermoguttaceae bacterium | reverse complement strand
CTTGCGAGTAAAACTCGACAATGGTCGAAAGTCATGTTCGTCCCCATTTTAATCGGAGAATAACAGATGAAAACCCGGTTTTCTTTCTTTGCCGTTGTTGCCTTTTTCGTCGTGATCGTCCGCGGACCCGCTCTCGACGCCGCCGAAGCGATGTTTCCGTTCGTCGTTTCGTATGACGCCCCGCAAAACATCACGAATGTTTCCTCATTCCTGGAGGCCCCCGCGGGCAAGCACGGGTTTGTCCGCGTTGAAGGGGACACGTTCGTTCACGACGGCGGCGAGATTCGATTTTGGGCGACGAATCTCTCCGGAGCGGCGAACTTCCCGGCGCACGAGCAATCGGACCGGATCGCCGCGAGGTTGGCCAGGTTCGGATTCAACTGCGTCCGGCTTCACTGGATGGACGCGTGGGATATTTTCGGCGGCTGGAATCCGAAGAACCATACCGACTTTGATCCCGAACAGGTCGATCGACTCGAATATCTGATTTACGCCCTGAAAGAACGTGGAATTTACGTCAACGTCAACCTTCACGTCGCGCGTTGGCTCGACGATCGCGACGGCTTTCCCCACAAGGACAAACGACCGACGTACGACAAAGGAGTCGGGAATTTCTATCCGGCGATGATCGACAAACAAAAAGAGTACGCCAAGACGCTCCTCACGCACGTCAATCCGTACACGAAACTGTCAATGGTTGACGATCCGTGCGTCGCGATGGTGGAAATCAGCAACGAAGACTCCATCGTCGTCGAATGGGCGAATTATTGGAACGGTTCGTCGATCAGCCTGTTGCCCGATCCGTACAGGGCGGAATTACGAAAACAATGGAACCAGTGGCTCGTCGAGCGGTATCAAACGACCGAAAAGCTCCGAACCGCGTGGAAGATCGTCAACGAACCGTTCGGCGACGAGATTCTCAAAGGGGGCGATTTCTCCGCACCGATCGAATTCAATCGCGGCGGCTGGTACTGGCAAACGGACGACATCGTCGATTGTGACGCCCAAGTCCGGGACGGTGTCCTGCGGATGGACGTTCGCAAGCCGGGCGGAGTTTCTTATGTGCCGCAAATCGGTTTCGCCCGCTTCCGAATCGAAAAAGACGTTCCCTACACGTTGACGCTACGGATGCGTGCCGACAAAGCCCATCGAATTCACTGCTCCGTGTCGCAGGACCGGGAACCGTGGGGCGTGACGGGAACGTCCCAGCCGCTGGACGTCGGACCGGAGTGGAAGACGTTTACGTTCAAATTTTTCGGGAAGGAAACCGAGGACGCCACACGATTTTGCATCACCGGGCTCCAGGTCGGCTGGTACGAATTGGCCGACGTTTCGCTCCGGACCGGGGGGAATTTCGGATTTCCCGTACAATGCCGTCTCGAAGACGGAACGATTCCGATCCTCGACCGCGACGATGCCGAGCGGCTGCCGCTGACGACCCGGGACTGGTTCGAGTTCCTCGTCGAAATCGAACGACGGTACTGGGTCGGAATGTACCGATACCTCAAGGACGAACTGAATGTCAAGTCGGCGGTCAGCGGAACGCAACTCGGCTACGGTTCGAGTCTCGTCCAGGCGGAACTCGATTATTGCGACGCGCACGCTTATTGGAACCATCCGGCTTGGCCGCGTAAAGAGTGGGACGTGAAAGACTGGTTCGTTCGCAATCGCGCGCTGGTGGACGCCGCCGACCTGGGAACGCTCGGCGACCTGGCCCAGCGACGGATTGCCGGAAAACCGTACACGATCAGCGAATACAATCACCCCTACCCGAACGAATTCAGCGGCGAGGGACTGCCGATGAGCGCCGCGTTCGGACGGTTTCAAAAATGGAACGGTATTTTTCAATACACCTACGCCCACAAATCCGAAACGGAACCGGAGAAGTTGACCGGGTATTTCGATCTCGACGTCCAGTCGCTCCAACTCGTCCATTCCCCGGCCTGTGCCGCGATGTTCCTGCGAGGCGATGTGCGGCCGGCCGACGCAACGGTTTCCGGAACGCTTGACGCCGCAAAGGAAATCGACCTTATGGCGGAACACTTGACGCCGCAAGCCCTGAAACTCGGAAACATAATCCCCGCCTGGAACAATACGACGCCATTGTCGCATGCCGTCGAAGTGGAAGTCGGCAAAGACGCCCCGAAAAATCAAACGGAAAGCGGCTCGCTCGAAATCCAATGGAAACCCGGAAACAGCGATGATGCCAGAGAAGGAATGTTTACGCTCGATGCGCCGAACGTGAAGTTGTTTACCGGCTTCGTGCGAGGACGGTCCTCGAAATTCAAAGGCTTCGACCTTGCGATCGGTGAAACGCTCCGTGATTTCGCAACGGTTTCGATTCTGCGGAACGACGGAGCGTTTCTGCTCACGGCGACCGGTATCATACACAACACCGACGGTGCGCCCCGCGACTATCCGAGGGAAAACACCTGGGATCCGGCCGACGCGATTACGCTCGAAGACCGTTGGGGCAATGCTCCGGTGCTCTGTGAAGGAATCCCCCTGGAGTTGACGATGACGCGGCCGGGAACCTGGCACGTTTGGCCGCTTGACACCGCGGGAAACCGTCGTGAGAGCGAACCGCTCGTCTTCCGGGACGGCAAAATTACGCTCGGCCCGGAGCATCGGACCGTTTGGTACGAATTGCGACCGGTCCGGGAAAAGTGATCGTACATTTTAATTTCACGAACCATGCAATATTTTTCGCTCCTTTCGATCGTTTTCGTTTTCATTGTGCCATTTTCCGCGGCTTTCGCGCAGGAAGCCGAACGAATTCCGCTTGTTTATTCGACGGACCTGTTTCAGCCGCCGGAAGATCCGGACGATCATTTCGATCTGGCGATTCTTTTCGCGCTGACCGAATTGGACGCCAAGGCGCTCCTGTTCGACCTCGGGACGGCTCATCGGCGTTCGGACGAGATCGGCATTTCGGCATTGAAACAGATCGAAGCGATTTCCGGCAAACCCGCCCCGCCGTATGCGATGGGGTTGCGCAATCCGCTCCGCGCCCCTGATGACACCGCCGTGGATCAACCGGACGAGTTTCAAGGCGGAGTGAATCTGTTGCTCGAAACGTTGCGGAAATCCGAGCGAAAAGTCGTCCTGTTCCTCACCGGAAGCTGTCGTGATTTCGCTGCGGCATTCAACCGTGAGCCGGAACTGCTGAAAATCAAGGTCGATGCGGTTTACGTCAACGCCGGAAACGGGTACGACGGAATCCAGGACGAGTGGAACGTCAAACTCGATCCCGAAGCTTACCGGAGTTTGATGTCCAGCGGACTGCCGATCTATTGGTGCCCTTGCTTCATGGACCGCTTCATCAACGCGACTCCGCAAGAGGTCGAAGAAGGCCGGGCGTATTCGACGTTTTATCTCGTCCAGAACCAGGCGGAATTGTTGAAAAACGTATCGCCGGAATTGCGGAACTATTTTTTTTACGCGTTGAACAAACGAAGCGACGACCCCGTCACGTTTTTGAAAGAACCACCCCAACCGCTCCCGACGACCGGCCGTAACATGTGGTGTACCGGCCCGTTTTTGCACGCTTCGGGTCGGGAGGTTTATCTCACGAAAGAAGGGAAGTACATTGCATGCCGCCCTGAAAAAGCCGAACGTCTCGGGATCGCCGATCGAAAGGTCGAGCTGTTCCGCTTCGAGCCGGTTCGCTTGAAATTTTTGGAGCCGCGGACGAAAGATTCGCTCCTGCTGCCGACGTTGCGACTGGAATTCGACCGCGACTCCACGACGAAGGTTTTTCGTTATTTGCACAAGGATTACAATGAGATCATGTGCGAGGTCCTGTCGGACTTGCTCGGCGACGCCCCGTGAAATTCTATGTTTTACCAACACGCTTCACCCCGATTCACCATGAATACCACCGCCAAATTAACGTTTCTCATTCTCTTGCTTTTCCCTGCGATTCTCCTTGCGGCAGATGACACCAAAGAACGATCGTCCGCCGTAATTTTGATCAATCCGAACGCCGAACTCCAAGGGCCGCCGACCTGGTCGAACCTGAATGACAACACTCCCAGTACAACGGTTCGTTCTTTTGAGGAAGCGTTGGATCTGTATCGTACCGCAAAAAAAGAGTATGGTGCCGTCGCCATCCTGGCTTACCCGGGCGTTTATCGGATCAACGAACCCTTGATCCTCTCGCAAAACGGTTTACCGCTTACCGTTGCGACGGTTCTGAAAGGGAACGATATACATATATCAAACACGCTCGAACAAGTGCCCCCGGGCGAAAAAGTGACGATCAGCGGCGGGAAGCCGATTACGAATTGGCGAGAAGAAAACGGCAGATGGGTCGCCGATCTTCCCGAGGTACGAGAAAATAAATGGTCGTTCCGGCAAATCTGGGTCGACAATCCCGGTCAGCCGTCGCAGCTCCGCAATCGGGCGAGTTTGCCCAAGGAAGGATTTTACCGTGTCGCCGGCTGTCCCGAGGGGGTGCCGAGCCAAGTCAATTACCACAAGGATTGTCAATCGTTCGAGTACGCCGATGGTGACATCAACCCGAATTGGCATAATCTCGACGACGTCGAAGTGATCGTGTACCATTTTTGGACCGATTCGCACCTGCCGATCCAATCGATCGACACCGACAAACGGATCGTTACGTTCAAACACAAGGCGGGCAAGACGTTTACCGATGATTTCTCGGACGACGGCGCCCGGTACGTCGTCGAGAACGTCTTCGAGGCACTTGAAAAGCCGGGGGAGTGGTACCTCGACAAAAAAGCGGGGAAGATCTACTACATTCCGATGCCGGGCGAAATAATCAATGAAACTGAAATCCTCGCGCCGGTCGCCAATTCGCTCGTCCGGATCGAAGGCGATCCCCGCAACGGACAGTTCGTCGAGAATATCCACTTCAAGAATATCGGTTTCGAGCACACGAATTTCGAGCTTCCCGTCGGCAACTCGAACGATCCGCAAGGTTCGTCGAGCGTTACCGCGGCGATTCGTATGAAGGGGGCGAAAAACTGTTCGTTCGAGCGCTGCGCTATTCGCAATCTCGGGACGACGGCGTTCGAGTTGGGCGAAGGATGTACGGGCAACGTTTTTTCCGACAACGCGATCGCGGACGTGGCCGCATGTGCCTTCCGAATCAACGGCGGCGGGAGCGGGGCTCCACCTGTTTTAAGGACGAAAAACAATCGGATCGAATACAACGAGATCGCCCGCTATGGTATCACCTATCCTTCGGCGGTCGGGATACTTTTGCAAAACACGG
The DNA here is from genome assembly GCA_031556015.1 of Thermoguttaceae bacterium. GTDB lineage: Bacteria > Planctomycetota > Planctomycetia > Pirellulales > Thermoguttaceae > JAVBSX01. Next base: position 153 of record JAVBTU010000343.1, on the reverse strand, counting down.
AAGGAAACCGCGTTGCGCATAATCACGTTCACCACGGCTGGTACACCGGCGTTTCGATCGGTTGGACCTGGGGGTATTCCCGCAGTATTTCGCGGGACAATGTGATCGAGTTCAACCACATTCACGACATCGTGCAGGTATTATTGTCCGAGA
>JAVBTU010000305.1:0-5561 GCA_031556015.1 Thermoguttaceae bacterium | reverse complement strand
CTGGATCGACATGAACACGCCGTGCCACGGCAAGTGGTCGGACTTCACCGGCGGCAATCAGCTCGACAATATCGCCAAGCGCCGGCTCGATTTGGCCGACGAATACGGTTCGATCGGAGTCGATTACGAAAACCCGCCGACGCCCCCCCCGTTTAGCCCGAGTACCCCAGGTGCCGGATGGAGCGTCATAAACACCCCACCCGTGTCCATTCCAGCGATCGCGGTTCCCGCGACTCTCCCGGCACCTATGGTGCTCGGGCTAAACGCGGGGGAGGAGAACGATATTCCCCTGCGAAGGGTCGGGGATTTTTGGATCGGGGAATTCGAGATCACCAACGCACAATTCCGGCAGTTCGATCCGAACCACGACAGCGGCTGGGAATCGCGACACGGATACCAGTTCGGACGGCGCGGTTATAACGTCGACGGCGACGAACTTCCGGTCGTGCGTGTCAATTGGAACCGGGCGAACGAGTTTTGCCGTTGGCTGTCGAAAAAGACCGGGAAAAACGTGCAATTACCGACGGAGCAACAATGGATGCTCGCCGCGAGCGCGGGCCGGTCGACGCCGTTCTGGTTCGGCGATCTGGACGCCGACTTTTCGCCGTATGCGAATCTGGGCGACCGTTCGCTCAAGGAATTCGTCGCCTGTACGGCGCACATGAATTACACGTCGGTTCGAATTCTCGAAAACCCGAACCCGTTCGACGACCGCGTTCCGAAAGACGAGCGGACTGACGACGGGCATTTTCTCCAGACGAAACCGGGGCAATACGCTCCGAATCCGTTCGGACTGTACGACATGTACGGCAACGTCGCCGAATGGACCCGAAGCGAACTTGACGCCGCGGACGGCGAGAAGGAAATGATCGTCAAAGGCGGTTCCTGGCACGATCGCCCGTACCGCTGCGCGACCGATTTCCGAATTGCGTACCCGCCGTACCAACCGGTCTTCGACGTCGGTTTTCGGGTCGTCGTCGAAGAGTGAACGCCCGTTATCGGCCCGGATACCGCGGGTTCCGGTGAATGACATCAAGATTTTCTCGCGTTTTTCGCGATCAATCCGGCAACGTAGCCCGCTTTGAACCCGGCGTCGATGTTCACGACCGTCACATTCGAGGCGCAACTGTTGAGCATGCCGAGCAGCGCCGCGACTCCACCGAAACTGGCGCCGTACCCGACACTGGTCGGGACCGCGATCACCGGGCAGGCGACGTGACCGCCGACGACGCTCGGCAGTGCGCCTTCCATCCCGGCCACGACGACGATCGCCGCCGCATCGGTCAAAAGCGGCAGCGCTTCCTGGAGCCGGTGCGGTCCGGCAACGCCGATGTCCTGTACGAAAACGACTTCCGCGCCGGTCCATTCGGCGGTTTCCCGGGCCTCTTCGGCAACCGGCAAATCGCTGGTCCCGGCCGTTACGATCGCGATCTTGCCGGTCGTCTTCTTCGGCAATCCGTTGGAAATTCGAAACGTGCGTCCGACCGGATTGTATCGACCCGTCGGGAAAATCGCCAAAAGATGCTCCGCTTTCGCCTGATCCATTCGGGTCGCGAACACTTCGATCTTCTGTTCGATTTGTTTTTCGAAAATCCCGATCAGCGTCGGAACGGTTTTCCCTTCGGCGTAAACGACTTCCGGAAACCCGCAACGGCGATCGCGGTCCATGTCGAGATTGAATTCCATGGTGTGTGGGGAATGTGAGAAATGGGAAAGGGACTCTATCGCAGCCCCGTCGAATATAAACGCGAAGCCAAGTGATCGCAAGTGGACTTTTTCCACTCCGTGAAGTACAATCCGAAGGAGAACGGCTTTAGATACTGACAATCGCCCGGGGATTACGACGGAGTACCGTCTTCATCCCCGGCTCTTTTCCTGACTTCCGATCCATGACCATTCGCGTTACGTGTAAAAATTGTCGCAGCAAAATCAATGCGAAGGACGAGCTGCTCGGCCAAACGCGACGCTGCCCGAAATGCCAGGAGCCGCTCCTGATCGAACCGGACCCACAACCGGTCAGCGCCGTGGTCGTCAACGATGCGCCGGCTCTGGGGTCGGTCCCGGAAGTCAATCGGTTGGACGAAACGGTTCTCCTGCCGGTCAAGTTGAATTACGATCACAAATACTTCATTCTCAACCAGGATCGGATCCTCGCGATGTGGGAAGTTGCGCAAGGCTGGATGTTCAACGTCGGAACCGGGTTCTCCCCGGCGAAGCGCAATATCTCCCTGATCCCGGATCAGGGAACGTTCGCGATGGTCGAACTGGTGATCACTCGCGTTGACGAGGGACTGCGTTTGACCGGTTTGAACGTCTTTAAAATCTCCGCGCGGGCGGCGTTGCTGGCTTTGACGCGAAACGACGATGAAATCTGTGAGAAAATCGACGGCCCGGAGCCGCTCTCGCGGCCCCAGAAAGCGTGCATGATCACCTATATGAGAAAGAATTTCATGGCCGAATTTCTCTCCCAAGCGGAGCCCGTCATGGATTATCTTTCGAACAACGATTGGCTTTCGACACGCGTGGAGGTCGGGACCACAGGTCCCGGCTCGTAACAGGTGCGATTTACTGTACGGATCGCAATAACGCCATGAGACCGTAGCCGGTCGCGTAGGCGTGGCCGTAATCGTACAGCGGGTAATCGAACCACGAGCCGTCGGTTCCCTGCCGCTCGATCAGGAGCGAAGCGAGATGTTCCTGGTAGGGAACCCGCTGGTCCTGCGGGAGTTCTTCAATGCAAAACGCCGCGTAAAATACACCATAGTAGTAAAAATACCCGGCAACTTGGGCGTACGATTCGTGCGGAATCGGGCGTTTTCTCCCGATGTCAAGCCAACCGTTGCGAGAGAACAACCGGTTGAGCCAATTCTGGAGTACCTCGTCCGTCACGTCTTTATCTCCCCAGTGCCGTGCGACGAGATTGCACGATTGCGATCGCGCCAAACTCCCCGGCGGACGATTGATCCCGAGCATCGGGCTCATCCGCAGGTATTCCCCGTAAGCATATGAGAAATCGGGATAGCGTTGACGGCGGTTTGAGGCGAGTGCGCGGTCGACGATTCTTTGCGGCACGTCGACCTCACGTTGTTTCGCCTCCCAAAGGGCGAGTAGTACCGTCGCACTGACAAAACAGCAAGGAGAACCGGCGGTTTTCTGCATTTTATGGTCGAAATCGTAATAACACCACCCGCCGTCGAGACACTCGAAGCGTTCGATGTAACCGACCTGCTCTTTCATCGCGGCTTTGATTATCTCGCAGCGGCTTTCATCATCGGGGAACCGGTCCAACATGCGGACCAGGGCTTGGAGACCGTAAGCGTGGCCCCAAATGTTGTAAATCACGTCCGCCGAAGAACGACGAAGCCGCGGGAGATTGCCCAGCAACCACTGCTCCGACTTATCGATCGATCGAGCCAGGACTTCCGGATCGACGCCGAGAGCGTCCGCTTGAAGCACGGCGTTTTCCTTTTTCAACGCGGCTTCCGTTTCCAAAAGCGCGGCCAAACCCAAGGCGGTCGTTCCACACAGATACCCGTCGTGCGAACTTTCCGGCGCGTAGATGTTCAATTGCTTCGAATTTCGTGCGGATCCCCAGGTCCCCTTGGGATTTTGGTGTTCCAGCAGGTATCGCGTCGCATGACCGATCGAGCGATGAATCTGCTCCTGGGTCGGTATCGTGTCCAGCGGAACCAGCGGCACCCCCTCGGCAGCCATGGGAAAAGAAGTCTTCGCACCGGGCGCGGACTCGGCGGTTTCCTGTGCGAAAACGCACGACGCCGTCAAAACACAGAGGAAAGTGAGAATGAAGTGTTTCATGGATGATTGAGAGCGGCAGGGCCGCCAGACAAAACGAGGTGCGAGCCGCACTGGCACTGCGGCTCGGATAAGTGTTCGCTTCCGAGGGACGCTTAGTTCGTGAAAAAAATTCAAGATGTTCGATGCTAGTAGCACAGAGAAGACTTGAATTCAAACTCTCTGTGAACTCTGAGCTCTCTGTGGTTATAAAAAAATTGGAGGAAGTTTGAGAATAATATTTTTCAGCGACAGCCTTATGTCCTTTTATTCAAAAATCGACCGCAACGATGTTCGCTTCGGAGAGTTTGATCGTTCCTTCGTAAAGGGCGCGACCGATGATGCATGCTTCGATTTCCGCGTCGTAAAGGTTTTGGACGTCCTGGAGTGTCGTGATACCGCCGGAGCAGACGACCGGGACCCGGATCGCCTCTTTCATCAGTTGCGTCGCGGGGATATTCGGGCCTTTCATCATTCCATCGGTCGCGATGTCGGTGAAAATCACGGCGGCGACCGGCGATTCGGCGAACTGCGCGGCGAGCTGTACGGCGGGGGTTTCGCTGGTTTCCAGCCAACCTTCGGTCGCGACCATTCCATTGCGGGAATCGATTCCGAGCACGAGCTTTCCCGGGTAATTATAGCACATTTCCCGGAACCAGTCCGGTTTTTTTAGGGCGTGCGTCCCAATCACAAGGCGTTCGAGTCCGAGATCGAGGTACCGGCAGATCGTGCTTTCATCCCGGATACCGCCGCCGAGTTCGCACGGAATATCCACTGATTCGATGATCGATTGCACCGCATCGAAGTTCGTCGGCTGACCGTCGCGGGCTCCGTCGAGATCGACCAGGTGCAGCCGCCGCGCCCCCTGCTCGGTCCAATAAACGGCCATCCCCTTGGGCGAATCGCCGAACACGGTCTCCTGAGCGTAATCCCCTTGGCGAAGGCGAACACATTTCCCTCCCCGAATATCGATAGCAGGCCAAATTTCCATATTAACGAGCGAAAACTAAATTTATTTTTACGGGCAACCCCAAGGCGCATTCTATCAATCGACGTCGTGTTTTCAAGGTTGTTCGACTTTCTCCTCCGGCAGCAGGAATTGGTTGGGGCGTTCCTGGATCACACGGCGCAACCATTTTTCCGGATAGCCGACGTTCGGATATTTGCCGTCTTTGTCGCGGACATAGCCGTCGTTGTACTTTGTGAAAATATCTTCGGCCAACCGTTTCCAGCGGGCGGTGACTTTTTCGCCGCTCATCACGGAAACGTCGGTCAGGTAATCTTTGCAGAGCGTTGGATTCGAGCCCGCCAGTTCCGCGGCTGTTTTGTCGATCGCCGGTTGCAGGGCGAGGAAATGCGACTCCAGCTCCTTTTGAACCGCGATGATTTCCGGCGTAATCGTCGAGTATTTCAAGTTGGCGTAATTGGAAACCAGGTTGAACACCCACCATGCGTCGTTCCAGGCAAACCGTTCGATCCCGCCGGTCTGGAACGATTGCGGAAGCGCGTCGATCCCGCAGTACAACGGAAAATAGCAGGTCAGATATGAATCGTCGACGCCGTACCAAACGATTCCGCCGACCGGATCGGGCAGCCAATTCCGCGATTGCGACACGAACGAGAAGCAGGTTTGCTGCGTCGAAATGGGACGTTCCCAGCAATATTTTTTGCCGTCGATTTCAAAGGTGAGCGGACGCCAACGCCGCGGCAGCCCGTATTCGCCGGCGTCGATTCCTTCGGTCATGTCGAAGTCGGTTCCGTCGTATTGG
>JAVBTU010000240.1:0-7313 GCA_031556015.1 Thermoguttaceae bacterium | reverse complement strand
TCGCCCAAAAAGCGGTCATGGAATATCTCGGCGACGCCCCGCCCGAGGAAAACGATTTCTTTCCGCTCACGTTTTACGGCGGTGAGCCGCTGTTGGAATTCGACTTGGTGAAACAGGTCGTCAAGTTCACAAACGAGCAGGCCACCCGGCAGGGAAAAACGATCCGGTATTCGATGACGACCAACGGAACTCTACTTGGCGACGAAGCAACCGATTTTCTGGTCGAGCACGGATTCATGGTGATCGTCAGTTTCGACGGCCCTAAAAAATCACACGATCGGTACCGCGTTTTCGCAGGCGGAAAAGGTTCGTTCGACGTAGTCTACCAAAATATTATGCGGTTCGCCGAGCGGCATCCGGGCTACCAGAATCGCGGCGTGAACATGGTGCTCGCCCCGCCGCTGGAACTGGACGAAGCGTCGAAGTTCATGGACGAAATCCACGAAAAATTTCCGCTGTCCCGTGCATCAATCGTCAATACCGGCACGGAATATCGGTTCATGGACCAGCCGTCGGCGCCGACGCAGTACGGCTGTTATGCCGCCTGTTGCGACAAGCCGGAGCCGCCGAGCGATGATTTTCGCAATTTCGGCGAAGAAGACCGCGACGGACTCAAACAATACTGGGACGCCTGTGTCGAAAGTTTGAAAAAGCATGGACTTTTACACACGAAACAGACGCTGCCGCTGGCGACGATGATGTTCGAGCAGCAAATCGACCTCTATCATCGGCGAACGGTGAGTGCCCGGAAGAAAGACTGGACAATGATCGTGCCGTGTTTTCCGGGCTTTTCGAGAAGATTTTGCGATGCGGCCGGGAATTACCGGATTTGCGAGCGGGTCGACGACTCGGACACATTCATTCTCGGCTCGGTCCAAAACGGGCTCGACATCGACCGCTTGCATCGGACGATGGAACTGCGTCGGCACTTGGGAGACTGCGGCAACTGCACGGCGGTGAAGACGTGCGATATCTGCTACGCCCGTGTTCCGAACAGCGACGACGATGCGAGCGGGTTCGATCCGCTCTACGATTTGCAGTGCCAGCGGACGCGTTCGACGCAGCTTGTCCAGCTTCGGACCTACACGGAGATCATGGAAGTCAACCCGACCGCGTTCGATCTGCCGCACTTGCCGCCGACGACGAAACGGGACCAGTTGCGGTACGGGGTGATCCAGCGTCCGCTTTCGCCGGAGCAGCAGGAGCGGCTCAAGTGCGAAAAGCTGTGTCAAGGAAGAGTATCCGGTTAATCGTCTTTCGGTATTTCTTGTCCGAAATCCCTGCGTTTTTGGGAAAACTCATAGGCTCTCATTTCGCTTTCAGCGAACCGTTCAGCAGCCCGAATTCGTTCTCGACGCTCCAATTGAAGCATTTCAAGGAGATTTCGCCGAAAAATCAAATCTTCATGTTCGGAGTTTTCCAAAGGAAACGTCTTGTTCATAACTGCCCCATAAATGTGAAAATCGCAAAGAAAAACCGTGCCCTCTTTCATTACTATAGTTCAGGATATTCGAAAGAGCGAGAAAAGCGAATTTTTGGAAAAAATTACAGGAAAGAGCACTCGTTTCTCTTGCGTTTTTCGTAACGATCAGTAAGATAAAAGTTGTAGGTAACTTGTCTAAGGGGCGAATAATTTCAACACATGAGGGCCGTATCATGGGTGTCAAAAAAACCTCGTTCTACAAATCCGCAAACTCTTTGCCCGAACTCGAAGCCGTCGATCCGAACGACCCGGATATGATCGCAGAAAGTGATGGTCCTTGCTGTGTTTGCGACAACCCTAGTACGACAGCCTGTTCGAGTGAATCGGGCCTTTCATCTTTTGGCACACTGGCAGGCGCCCAAGTTGTCTCCTACTGGCTGGGGCGATAATTTCGTTCAATAAAAGAAACTTTTTACAATAACCATAATTATAATCTGCGCAAAAAGTGATACGCCAAGCCGAATCCACTTCTTATCGGGATATTTAATATTCCACTGCCATACTACAAACCACCAAGCCGTGTAAACAATGAGTTCAGCCAATACACAGCCTGATCGTTCTCGAACGAAGGCAAGATGAATAATTTTTGCCGTGATTGGCATAGAAGCAAATAAAGCCACATGGTATAACTCTTGACGTGCCATTGTGTTATGGTCTGTTCTCAAAGACACGACAGGTGGGTGGTAAGAAAGAAAATCCTCTTCATCTTTAGAAGCCTTGAGAAAAGTTTGAAAGAAGAGATAAGTTACGCCGTGAATGCTTCCGATGCATGTTGTCATAAAAGCCAAAATAATCAATGATAAGTGAACGGCAGCCCCGTTCTGAATTCTTGGCAATAGCATGTCTGATGCAAATGCAGAAATAAATAACACGAAAAACAATGTTTCCGCAATAAATCCCCATTTGATCAATCGTTGCAAAGATTTAAAAGTAATGGTTTTGGAGTCATCAATCCAATAATAAATTTCATACACCATTCGAGCAAAACAGCATGCAAGACAAAACAACCATATCGATACGAATGATGTAATCAAATACTGTATGGTTTCGTTATTCTCAATCCGCAACGAACCAACTCCCCACACGAACATAATGGGAAAAATCAGCGCAATGGAATAGAAACAAAAGAGTTGTTTAACGAGCCATCGCCTTGCATTGAGCGTTGGGGGGTATTCGACAAAAAACGCCGCAGAAAAAAGCAATGTTGCCACCTGCAGGGCTACCCAGATAAATGGTGCCGAGATCGTCGCAAGCACCGAGACAATCGTAGTATTGATAAATGAAACAAATGATGATTTTGTCGCTGTCGAGGCTGATGCCGCTTTCGAGAAACCGAAGAACCCTGACATTACACCAAGGCTCCTCGTAAACCACTCTATCTTATCACGTGTCGGCTTTACCTGAACGATCTTATCGACCGTTTCAACCGTAGGCATCACCGTATTCGGACGAAAATCGATGGTCGTATCCGGTTCCTGAACTTCGGGCACGTGAACAACCGTCGCGCTTGCCGGAAATGGCGGATTGATCGCCTTCGGCGAATCCATCGACTCGTTTCGTGCCGCGTCGAGTCTACGCGACACCGTAACGGACGCATCTGTATCGACGCTGTCTTTTTCAAACAACTTGTCCCAGACGTCCGGCGCATCCTGCCGGGACCGTTCCAGACGAATCCGAGTCAGCATCCGCTCGGCGTTCGTGACGCCGTCCTCTTTCTTCGTGAACCAGAGCATGAGCAACGATTCGAATTCCTTGATCAGGAGCGATTCGATCTCGTCAAGGTACGCGTCCGGACCGACACTTTCCGCGTCGCCTTGGCCGAGTTGCCCTATGATCCGGAGAAGCGATTGCAGGCTCTCGTTCATTCCGGCGTCTCCGCCGACGAGTTCGATCTTCTGAATGAGTTCCTGCGGCAAATCGAGCTGTTCGATCAGACGGCGTTTCAATTCGTTTCGAGCGGCCTCATACAGCCGTTCGATCTCGTCTTCGGGCCGGTCCATTTCTTTCGCGGTTTCCGCGACGCTTTTCCCGAACACGCGGCGATGCAGAAAAACTTCTTGGAGTTCCACGTTCATTAGCAGAAAATCTTCTGCCGCATCCTGCAACTCTTCTTCGGAAACGTCGTCGTGCGTCAATTCCGACATCGGTTTCGATATCTCCAGCCGGATTTTTTTCTCTGGCGCTTCCGAAATCGCCGGTTGGGGGCGGGCTTTTCGGCGCTGTTTGAGCCACCGACACGCCATGTTAAGCGATTCGCCCGCGAGCAGGATTTCGGAATTTTCGAGCCGGTATTCCAGTTCCTCGGGCGTCAATTCGAGCGATTCGGCGACCTGTTCGGGCGATTCCCCGGCCCGCCGGACCCGCCGAAGGATTTCCCAATCGACCGGATGAAAATACTCCGGCCTCTCGTCGGTCGCATCTTGCGAGGTCCGAAACGCTTCGAACGTTCGAGTTTCAAAATGAGTCTGTACCGCGTCGATGTGGAGGTCGATGTCCAGGATCGGAGCACCGAGACTTGCGGCGATATCAAACGGGTCTTCCCCGTCGAGAGCGTGCCGGATGTAGACGTCCTGCGCTACGGGATCGAGTTCGAAGAACCAACGCACCGCGTCCGGAACACGTTCGGCTGGGCGCAGACTCCGCTGGACCAAACGCTCCATCAATAAGCCAAGCAGTTTTTCGACACTTTCAAGCCGGTTCTCCATGCGACGCGGTTTCAGTCCGATTTTATCCGCGATCTCTTGGGCGGTATCACCGGACAACAGGCTCCTTTTCAAAAGATCGGCGCTCTTCGGATGGAGAAGATCGAACACGATCCGGCCGGTTTCCCGGGCCGACTCGTCCATGCGGATCGAGCCGGGTTTTTCCGCGTCGCGTAAATAACCGTACACGAGACTCGTCATGCGACGGCGGAACGATTCCCGAATTTGCTTCAATTTTTGAACGACTTCCGCGACCCGAAAACCGAGCGCCTGCGCCGTTTCGAATTCGTCCTTGTTCTCGCCGAAAAAGAGAGTTGCAACCGACCGTTCCTCGGGCTCGAGTTCCTTCAGCGCCGCAGCGGCTTCCCGGAGTTCGTGGTCCGTCGGCGGGATATCAAACGATTCGGTCTCGAACCGGCGAAAAAGTCCGATGAGACGCCGCATTCTGTCCAGAATCCGGGTCGCGACCGTGCGGTCGTGACTGATCCGGGCCAGACTCCAGCGAATCGCACGAAGCGTTTTTCGTTCGATCAGCGCCTTGGCCTGCTCGATATGCTCCTGAACCGTTTCGGTCGAATCGCCCAGGTCTTCGGCGATTTTCGCGATCGAATGATCTTGCAGGAGGAAGTGGGCATACGCTTCCTGACACGGTTCGGGAAGCGACCGGTAGAGTTTTCGGGCGAACCGTTCCTCACCGCGCGTCAGGTCCGCCAGATTAAAACCTTCCCGGTTCTTCATGAGCAGTTGCTGCAGAAGATTGTCGACACGGGCAAGGAGCGCTTTTCGGGCGACGTCGATCCGAACTGCCGTTTCCGTGATCGAAACGCCTTGCAGGACCGCGATTTCCGGTAATTCCAGTTCCCGACTGAGCCGTAAAATAATCGCTTCACGCGGCCCGGTTTCGAGCAGATTCAAGGCGTATTCGAACACCCCCATCCGGTCGACCGATTCCGCCGGGACAAGCTCCGGCTGCAGCAAAACGCCGAGCGTCTCCTCCAGCGTCCCCATGCCGTTAAGCATAAGCCGCAACTGAACGATGAGCGCCATGACCAGACGCTGTCCGAGAATTTTTCGCGCTTCCTCGAGCATATCCCGCTCGGATTCCCGTTCTGCGTCGTTCCAGACCGCCTCCGGCGGCGTCCCGCCCAAGATGCGATCCTGTTTGTAAATCGCGCGATAATCGTCGGGAAGCGACAGATAGGCCCTTTGCGCGACGACCGATTTGATCGGGTCCGGCGGCGTAGCGGTCTCGTCGCCCCGTTCCCGTTTCAAATAATCGACGACCGCCTTGTCCATCCGGTCGACGAGAAAATCCATCGCCTTTTCGATACGGTGATCGATGTCCCGTGCGGAGGTTCCGAGCAGCGACGCCGTTTCGGTCAAAGTCATGCCCGCCCCTTCCGTCAGGGCGAACGCATCCCGGATCGGCGGCGCCATCTCGAAGAGCGCGTTTTTCGCGTCGATCAGTTCCGCGAGGATCGGCTTCGGCGCGTCCTGAACGACGATGACGTCGTACCGGCGTTTTTCCCCGAACTCGCAGGAGGCTTTCAGTTCCAGTTCCTTCGCTTCTCGAATCTGAGGAAACAACTCGTTGAACGGCTCTGGACTGACGGACGTGATCTGAAAAAAACCGTAGGTCAAAAATCGTATCCGGTCCCGAAAGAAACCAAAGACCGAGTCGAGACGCTTTTGGACCTCCTCGGACGTCAGCGAAAGCGCTTGCGCGACTTCGGCAACGTCATGACACCGGTCGTAACAGCGGAACGTTTCCCGTTCGTCCTGGTCGAGCAGTTCAATGACTTTCTCGGCCAGTGCACTCGGGACGTCTCGCTGCGGAGCGTTCAGCGACTGAACGAGCAACTCACCGAGGCTGTTTTGCATCTCCTCTTCCATCTTGCGGAGTCGTTCCGTAACCTCCTCGAATGAAATTTTCTGGCGGTTCGCGATGACGGGAATCGAAACGTCGAGCAGATTCAAGAGCCAGGTCAGGCGATACGTGTCCGGAAATCCAAGAAGAAACAGGTAGAACATTTCCGTGACTTCATCGCCGCTGGCCGGTGTCTTCCAGGGCGGCAGCCCTTGCGGAGAACCGTCGAAATTTTGTCCGGAATCGCTCATCGTCACTCTATGAGGTGAGAGGGAGAAAAAAAATGCTATTCGGTACTTTAATAATACTGAGATTTCCTGCCACGATACAACAGGCATTGCGCATTTCTGTCAATAAAATCCCAAAAATCGCCGCTCATCAAGGAAAAAAGCGAACTGCGCGGATTATAACGACCGCTTTTCGAAAAAGAAAGCGTCACGCGGCGCATCTCTCGAGCGGATCGGCCTGTCGGTGAATGTTGCCGATCCCGTCGATTTGTTACAAAAAAGGATTGTGACAAAAAAAAGCGGAGACCGGCCCGACACGCATCGTCCTCCTACCCTCTGGTCAAGGGCTCGGCATCAACGGTATCGAAGCCGATCCCCATGTAGGCGCACGAACGCGCGTACCGGTGAACCGGTTCGATACCAACTATGCCGATTGTCGATTGTTCTATCGACAAAATACCGACCAGATATTTGGAGGAAGATGGCCGGAAATCGCTCTTCAACGATCCCCAACGACGCCGTAAAATTTTCAGAAACTGAAATTTTTACGGCGTCGCATCGTGGGAATTATTCTAAGGATTCCGGAAAAAATGTCAACGGAAGACGTAAACGAGTACCGGAATCGTTGAAAAAAGATCGGAAAGTCGATTTATCGTGCTTTCCCGCTACAAACCGACTTTCCGAAACGACATTCCCGGAAAATTCGTAGAAAGTGGCATATTTTTCTTTTCCGGAATAATTTGCGTGGTTATTATAGGGTTGGAGATCGCGGAAGCGGTTGTCTTGAAAGGGGGCTATTCTGAAAGCAGTGTAGCGCTCTTAGTTCGGCACGTTTCCCGCCGATTTTCCGGAAAACGAGGATGGGCCACCTTTTTTTCCAACGCGATTCCGGGCGGAAAACTCCGCCGGGAAAATCGTGTTTTCATGACGTCGTTACGCAATTCCGAACAACAGGGCCCATGTTTCGGACCGTCTTTTCGACGAGGCAATTGCGGTTGACCGGGAATTCCCGGAGATCGCGGGCCCGCTTCACT
>JAVBTU010000413.1:0-3394 GCA_031556015.1 Thermoguttaceae bacterium | reverse complement strand
TCAAAGGGTGGAAGGGTGGAAGGGTGGAAAGGCGGAAGGGAAATAAGAAATAGCAAATGAGAAATGAGAAATGAAGCAAGCGTAAACTGACGGCTGACTACTACTTCCACTTTCGCTTCACGCTCTGTTTTAATTCGTAATTCATAATTATCAATGTAAAGCCATTCCGCCGCTGACGTCGACGGCGGCGCCGGTCATGTAGCTGGCGCGGTCGCTGCAAAGGAATACGGCGACTCGCCCGATTTCCTCCGGCTTGGCGATGCGTTGGAGGAGCGATCGTTTATTGTACTTTTCCGGATCGGTGTCGATCTGCTTGGCGATGATGTCGGTGTACATCAAGCCCGGCAAAACGGCGTTCACGTTGATACCATGCTTGCCGACCTCGATCGCCAGCGAGCGGGTAAAGCCGCACATGCCGGCTTTGGTCATGTCGTAGGCGGTTTTTCCGTTGGTGGAACCCCGGTACGCCGCTTGGGAGGAAATATTGACGATCTTGCCCGGGACGCCCTGTTTGATCAATCGCCGAGCGGTTTCGCGGCAGATGAGAAACATTCCTTGCAGGTTCACGGCGACGCACTTTTGAAATTCGTCGAGCGTCAAATCGACGCATTCCGGATTGGCGCAGTAAGCCGCGTTGTTGACCGCTGCGTATATCGGTCCGAGTTTCGTTTCGATTTCCGCGAACATTTTTTGAACATCGTCTTCTTTGGAAACGTCGGCGTAAACGGCGAGCGTTTCGACACCGTATTGAGATTTCAAATTGGCGGCAAGCATCGATGCCGCTTCCGGTTGAACGATGTAGTTGATCGCGACTTTCGCTCCTTCCTCGGCGAGAATCGTGGAAATCGCCTGACCGAGCCCCGTCGAGCCACCGGTGACGAGAACGACTTTGTCCTTGAGATTAAGATTCATAAATGTAAAAAGGGAAAATGGGAACGGTTCGACACATGGAGCCATTTTACTCTTTCCAATTTTCACGGTCAAGCTGCAAATCCATTTCCGCAAGAGAGGACCCGGGGTCCGGCCCATTTTTACGTTTTTTACCATCTCGATGCTCCCCTTTTTGGAGAAAATGTCAAGAATTTTCCCCCGTTTGCGCTGTTGGGCTTTATTCTTGAGGGGGTGCGCGCCGGTTTCGGTTTTTGCTCCCTTTCGGGCAACGTCCAACGGATCAACGGAATAATGGAAAAAGGTTCTTTTATCGGCTCTCTTTGCGCGATCATCATGATCCTCGTTTCGATCGTGTGGGCGGGAGGACATTTGAGGGGCTTTATCGACACTCCGGCCGCGATCATCATCGTCGGCGGAATGTTGTTCGGGGCAATGGTCGCTTTTCCGATCGAGGAAGTAAAAAAAATACCTATTCTGTTTCAGAAAGTTTTTTTCAACCGCGTTCAACCGTTTCACGGCCAAATCGATACGATCGTCAATCTTGCCGAAACCGCGCGAAAAGAAGGGGTGATCGCCCTGGAAGGGAGAATGGAGGAAATTCAGGATGATTTCCTGAAACTGGGACTCCGCATGGTCGTCGACGGCATGAACCATGAAACGGTTGAATCGGTGATGGAAATGCAGATGAACGCCGTCAATTCCCGGCATAAGGCGGGCAAAATGGTGATCTCCCAAATGGGCAAAACCGCGCCGGTATTCGGCTTGGTCGCGACGCTCATGGGACTGGTCCTCATGCTCGCCGACATGGACCCGGAAACGATCGGCGAACACATGAGCGTCGCGATTTTGGGAACGTTTTACGGGGCGGTCGGGGCGAACTTGTTTCTGCTCCCGTTCGGCGAAAAACTGGCCTATTACAATCGCAAAGAACTCGAAGGAATGGAATTGACGATCCAGGGAGTCCTCGGCATCCTCAAGGGAGACAATCCCCGCCTGATCCGAATGAAACTCTCCACCTACCTGACCGCAAAAGAAATCCAACCGGAAGCTGAATCCACTACTCCCGCGGAGTAGTGGATTCAATTACTAATTACCGGGTTTCTGGTTCGGTAAACCTTTTCAGGAAAGTAAACTCGTAATTAGTAATTCGTAATTAGTCATTCCTCCAAAATGTCCAAGCACGAAGAAGAAGTCGAAGAAGAAGAGGTCGCTCCGTTTTGGGTGATCAGTTTCAGCGATATGATGACGCTTTTGTTGACGTTTTTCATCATGCTCTTTTCAATGAGTACGGTCGAAAAATCGAAAGCGGACGCGGCGATCGATTCGCTTCGGGAGCGGTTCGGTTTCACGATTCTGGAAGGAGGGCTGCCGGGGCAGGCGGGAACCGGTGCGCCGACCGGTTCGGACAAATCGCGCGCCCGGGGCCGAACACGGATCTCGGAGTTGGGGAAAGGGAATCCGGCGTTAAGTCCCCGGCCGAAAGAAGCGTCTCATTTACGGCTTGCCCGGCAACCGAAAGACGCAACGTCCCGGGGAATCGTCTATTTCGATCTCGGTTCTTCGGAACTGAACAACGCCGCGAAAACCGAACTTGCCGCGATTGCGGAACAGATCAAGGGAACTCCGACCCATTACGAAATTCGCGGGCATACCTCGGAGGAACATGGGCTTTATTCGAACGACATGATTCTGCTCGGCTTTCTTCGCGCCAAAGCGGTCTTCGACGAATTACAGCAACTGGGAGTCAATCCGAAACACATGCGCGCATCGTCCGCCGGAATGAACGAACCGATTCCTGAAATGCTGAAAATCTCCGGCGTAACCGCCCAGCAAGCGAACGCTTTCGTGGAAATCCTGGAGGTGAGCGAATAGTTCGTGACGACATGAGACTTATCCTTCGGCGGGAATCTTGATCTACCTGAAAAATCCGCGTAATCCGGCTAAATCCATTTTCGTCGGGGCTTTGCGTGAAAATTTCGTCGGAATTGCCCGATAGTAATAATCTTGTATCAAAAATAAATATTATCTTGATATTGGACGAATGTTTTCCTTTCCCTTCTTTCACATGCGATCATGAACAACGGAATTTTTCAGGGCGACTCACGCGGAACAGGGCAATTCGGGATTTTTTCGGAGAAAAATCGTACGGATCGTTTCGCCGGACTTCGCAACGTCGCGCTCGAGCGGCCGGATTCCGTGTCCCGAAAGGAGAGAGCCAAAGATCGGCTCGACATTTCCAACGAAGGCAAAACGGCAGCGGACGAATTGAATCAATCGAAACAAACCGCCGAAACCGCTGTTTCCACACAAATTCAACCGCGAACCGTCGCCGTTGCCGAAGTTCAGAGCAATCGGATCGCCGTTTTGGAGCGGATCAACGAATTGATTACCGAAAAAGGGCTCGAGATTCCTGAAGGGCGGTTTACGATCCTACTGAATCGGCAAACGGGCCAACTCGCGATTCAGGAAGAAACCTTCGATCCCGCCTGGGCCGTTGAAAAAA
>JAVBTU010000389.1:0-4248 GCA_031556015.1 Thermoguttaceae bacterium | reverse complement strand
GAAACGGCTTCACGTCGTCTTCGTGCAACCGCAACTCGCCGTCGTCGGTAAAATGACGCCGCAACGAGGCCGGGGGTGCTATTCCTTCCAGGGAGGAGAAATCCATTCCGTGCCGCCCGAGAAGCGTGTCCGGAAACGATTGCAGTTTCGTTGCGACGAAAATCGGTTGCGAGGCCCCGGAAAGCATCATCCCCCAAAAGCCCGTTTTCAAAACCGGGAGATCGCGACGGTTTTCCAGAGACGATTTTCGCCAGGATTCGGGAATGGCCAACGTCAGGCAGGTGATGTCGATTTGATCTTCGATCGTCAATTCGCATCGATAGTAAAACGTGTCCGATTCCTCGGAAGCCGGGACTCTCGTCACGCTCTTGAGCGTGACCTCCCTAGTCAATTCGACGAGGTCGCCCGGAGCAAGCTCCTTGAGACTTTGGGACAGTACCTCGATCGGCCGTGTGCTGTCCTGATTCCACACAATGGAAATTTGATCTCTCAGAACGCTTTCAACGTGCGGTTGTCGCATACGTTGCAGGACGTGAAAGAGCGGCTCAGACGGAATCCAGGCGGGATCGGAAACCGTCGTCAACCGGGTCCAATCCTCTTCCGTGAGAGCGAACAGTTGCCTGCAAAAATCCGAAGTCGTCGATTCCAAGGCAACCCGGTCGCCGGCAAAAAGGCAATTGTCGTCGTGACACAACGCCAATAAAACGATCAAGACAACGCTGAAGAAGAATCTCATATCATCAAGCGAAAAATCGCCCCCGGCTCCTGATGGATTTATCGATACTAAAATCCTGTTTATCGTCCGCATCATGCGGCAAATCGGTCTCCACTCCCTTGTCGTTCATTGTAAAGCAAAACGAGTTCGCGTCCATGACTTCGGAAACAATCCGGATCGCGGCATAACTCCTAACGCAAGGACTTGTAACGGGATAGGGAGTTTCTTTCACGAAAAAAGATGTCGGCGACGTCTCGCTATTTCCCCCGGAATATTGTAGAATGGCGGTGACTTTTTGGCGAAACCAATACGAAAACGCGAGGGGGGCATGGAGATCGTCACGACTCGGCCCTCCAAGGAAGTACGTCATCGCCATCCACGACAAAAGCGGGTGATTTGTTCAACTTATCGTTGGGTAAGTTGGGCGTCCCTCTGTTTGTTTCAACTTCGTCCTCTCGATTTATCCCGTCTCTCTCCTCATGCCGAATCCCTCCATGAAAAAGAGTCCGTCGTCCGACACCGCTCTGGCCACGCTGTTGATCCAGGAGTTCGCGGAGCCGTTCGTTGTCGTTGACGTGGAAACGTCCCGTGTTCTCTGGCACAACCACACGTTTCGCGAGACGCTCTGGGTACCTGATGAAAATGGTGTCTGCGCCCCTCTGGAGGCGCTAATTCAAACGCACGAACGGATCGCGACGCTACGGAATCTGGCTCGCACGAAAATGGATATCCCCCGGGAAATCATGCACGTGCAGCATGATTCGGACCTTTGGAAAGGGGAAATTTCCGCCGCGGTCGTTCTTTGGGGGGAGCGGCGTGGACTTTCCCTGGTCTTCAAGGGAACGGTCAATGCGACGGCGAAAATCGAGGCGATGGAGCGTCAGGAAACGATCCTCAAACTGCACAACGAAGCTTTGGTCTCGCTGAACAAACATCCGGCGTTGGCCGAAGGCAATCTCCCGGAAGCCGCCAAAGCGATCGCCCGGGCCGCCTCCCGTGCGCTCGGGGCCGTGCGCTGCGGCATTTGGCGGCTCGGAGAGGATAATAACCTGCACAATGTCACGATGTATACGTTGGCAACCGACTCTCACGCCATCGAAGATATTTTCGAATCCAGCGCGCACCTCGTTTACATCAAGTTGCTCCACACGGAGCGAAATATCGTGATTCCGGATACGGAAACCGACACGATCCTCGCCGGAATGGCGGCCTCCTACAGCTTGGGCGGGATCCGCTCGCTACTCGACTGCCCGATCCGCGTCGGCGGGGAGCTGTTCGGCTGCGTCTGCATCGAGCACGCCGGTTTGCCCCGACATTGGACCACCGAGGAGCAGCTTTTCGGCTCCTCGATCGCCGACTTCGTCGCCATGGCCATCGAGGCGTCCAAACGGCGTGAAAGCCAACGCCGTATGGAAACGCTCGTCGCCAATCTTCCCGGCATGGCGTTTCGTTGTTTGAACAACGCGCCGGACTACACGATGGAGTACGTCAGTATCGGGATTAAGGACATCACCGGTTACGAGCCCGAAGATTTGATCGACAACAAGAACATCACGTTCTTCGACCTGGTTCATCCCGACGATCGGGCGCCGCTGATGGAAGCGAACGCGGAAACGCTTTACGTCGGCCAGCCGCTGGAAACGATGTTCCGCTGGGTCCATAAGGACGGCAGCGTTCGCTGGGTGTGGGAGCGAAGCCGGGTCGTCGAGGTCGATCCGGACAACCCGAATTTCAGCATCTCCGAAGGGTTCGTCACGGACATCACCGAGCGGCGACGCCTCGAAGCGGCGGAGGTGGCCAGTCGGGCCAAAAGCGATTTCCTCGCCAATATGAGCCACGAAATCCGGACGCCGATGAACGGCGTCATCGGGCTGACCGACCTGCTGTCGAAAACGACGCTTTCGGATTTGCAAGCCCAGTACGTCGACACGATTCGCCAAAGCGCCCGATCTTTGATTTCCGTTATCAACGATATTCTCGACTTCTCGAAAATCGAGGCGGGCAAGATGAACATGGAGCATAGCTCCTTCAAGCCGCGAACGATATTCGAAGAAGCCTGCGAATCCATCTCGTTCATGGTGTTCCAGAAAAAAATCCGCTTGGCGCTGATCTACGACGACGCGATTCCGCTCAACCTCGTCGGCGACGGCGGACGGCTGCGGCAGGTGGTACTCAATCTGCTCAGCAACGCGGCTAAGTTCACCGCCGAAGGGGAAATCATCATTCGTGTCACACGTCGGAAAGCGAACAAGGGAATGTGTCAACTCCATATCCAGGTCCAGGACACCGGGATCGGTATTCGCGAGGAACAGCAAAAAGTGCTGTTCGATCCGTTCAGCCAACTCGACAATTCCAGTACGAGAAAATTCGGCGGGACGGGTCTGGGACTGTCGATCAGTAAGAAGCTGGTCGAATTGATGAACGGCGAAATCGGCGTCGCAAGTCAAGTCGGTCTCGGTTCCACGTTCGAGTTTACCGTCCTCATGGAGATGCCGAAGGAGGAATACCGGAATTTCGCCGATTTGTCGTCGTATGGAATCCTTTTGTTCGACGCGCATCCGGCAACGCGAACGGCTTTGCGTTATGCGTTGCGAAAAACCGGTCTGCGTATCGACGAAGCCGAAACGCCGGAGGAGTTGTTTCAAAAAATCCGGGAAGGCAAAGCGTCGGGCCAACCTTACGATTTGGCGTTGATCGACTGCGAATACCCCGGTTGTCCCGGTGAAGAAATCGCGAAGCGTGCGGCGGCGGACCCGTCGTGGACCGGATTGAAGTCTATCGCGCTCTTTTCGCTCGGGGCGTCCATCGAACCTGCGCTCCTCGAATTTCCCGGAAAAGTCGGTTTTCTCACCAAGCCGGTCAAGCAGAGAATGCTTTACCAAATTATCGTTGCAGCCCTGGGGATCGCACTCGACGATTCGGACCTTCCGAAAAGCGGCATTATCCAAATGCCGTCCAAGCCGGTCGGGCCGCAACGAATTTTGCTCGTCGAAGACGTCAAAGTCAACGTCATCGTCGCCAAAGGAATGCTCACGGCTAAAGGGCACAACGTGGAGACCGCGGAAAACGGAATTCAAGCCCTCGAAGCGCTTCGAGTCAACGACTACGATCTGGTGTTGATGGACTGCCAAATGCCCGAAATGGACGGGTACCAATGTTCCCGTGCGATCCGTTCCGGCGATTCCGGCGTCAGGAATCCGGAAATCCCGATCATCGCCATGACGGCTCACGCCATGGAAGGGGACCGGGAAAAATGTCTCGAAGCGGGAATGAACGATTACGTGACCAAACCGATCGACGGCGATCTCCTTTCCGCCGCGATTCAGCGCTGGGGCGTTTTGAGATGAAAACGACCGAAAACCTTAACGAGCCTCCTTCGCCAAGCGGCAGACGTTTTCGACCGTGAAGCCGAAATGAACCAAGAGCTTTTCGGCGGGACCGGACAAGCCGTAGCCGTTCATCCCGAGGAATTTGCCCCGGTCGCCGAGGTATTTCGACCACCCCTGCTCGACGCCGAGTTCGACGCCGATCCG
>JAVBTU010000064.1:0-4899 GCA_031556015.1 Thermoguttaceae bacterium | reverse complement strand
TAATCGCGGTCAACTGGAACCGTTGCGTTTCCCAGGATTCGTCGTCGTGTTCCAGGATTTTCAGTAATCCGATCAATCCCTGACTCAACGAGTCAACCGCTTCTTTGAAATCGGCGAATTCCCGCGTCGCCGCATCGTGCGGAATGATCGAATCGAAATCTCGGGAGGCAGACGCCCACATGTTCCGCATCCAGCGTAAAAGATGTCCACGGCTCAAAAACCCGACCGGACGATTTCCGTCGACGATCACGATTTGCCGGATGGAAACGCGACAAAGAAAATCGAAGATCACCCGTAAAGGCGTTCCGATCGGATAGCTGATAACGTTCGGCGTGACCAGATCGCCGATTGGCTCGTTCCAACGCGCCGCGTTGCCGATGAGCGAGATAAAATTCTTTTCCGAAACCATACCGCTGAATTTTCCCGTCTGGTCCACGACCGGGAGCGATTCGATCTGCGTTTTGAGGAAAAAATCGACGACGTTCGAAACGGTTTCATCCGCTTTAACCGTCAAGGTGATCGGCATCATAATGTCGCCGGCGCAGACGGCGTTGAACAGATCGTGAACGGCGCGGAGTTCCTGGAATTTATCGGAATCTTCCGCCAGCGTCTCGGAAAAGCAGATGGCGCGGTTTCGGCCCGATTCTTTCGCGAAAAGCAGAGCCTGATCCGCCCGTTCGATCAGATGGTCGAATTGGACCGTATCTTCCATCCGTTCCGCAACGCCGAAACTGACGGTAATCGCAATTTCCAGCGTGTCATGTTTCACGGGAAATTTTTCGAACTGTTTGCGTATCCGCTCCGCCCAGTTCCAGGCCGTTTTTTCATTACAGCCGGGCAAAAGGACGCAAAACTCCTCCCCTCCATACCGACAGACCAAGTCGGAGGTTCGGGTGAAGTTTTTGATCGTCGCGGCCATTTCCCGCAACACGCTGTCGCCGGCCAAGTGTCCGTGAATGTCGTTGACCCGCTTGAAAAAGTCGCAGTCCAGCATAATGACGGACAGCGGAAATTTGTTTTTGATGGAGCGTTCCCAGATGATTTGAGCGGAATCGTAGAACGTGACACGGTTGAGCAGTTTGGTCATCGCGTCGTACTTCGCGGCGAATTCCAAGTCGTTCTCCAGCTTGCGCGTCCGCAGGGCCGCTTTGAGTCGGGCGCGAATCTCGACCCGCAGATCGGCGATACTTTCCGCGGCTTTTTCGACGAAATAATCGGCTCCCGCTTCCAGTCCTTCGACGAAGTGCCCCTTTCCGGATTGGGCCGTAAGGACGATAATATAAGTATAGTGTGGGAGAACCTTCCGCTGGTGAAGCTGTCGGACGCGTCGGCACAGTTCCAAGCCGTCAAAGCCGGGCATCATCCAGTCGGTGATCAGCACGTCCGGGCATTCCTGCAGGATCATCTGCAGCGCCTGGTTGCCGTCCGAGGCGGTACGGATCCTGTGTCCGCCGTACTCCAGCAGATGCGCAAAGAGCCGCAAAATCGCCGGATCGTCGTCGACGATCAAAATGTTCGCGGATTGTAAAGTCTCTTCGTCGCCGGTCAAAATTCGTCCCCTATTTACTTGAAAAATTTGACCTTGCCATGTCAAAAAAAGCCATGCAAAAAAACCAAAACGGACACATTGTACCGTATATTATACTCTCTGAATAGAAATACTAAACTTTTTTGTGGAAATATTTGGGGAGTAGTAGTCAGTAGCCGGTAGTCAGTAGCCAGAAATATCAGACGATTGACCACAACGGCAGGAAATTAACCGACTACTGACTACTGACTACCGACTACTAACTCAATGGATTCACAACACACGTCGATTTCCGGGCTCGTTCTTAATTCGGAACGAGGGTTAAGTCAACAGCAGGTTCTTCAAATGCGGGAAAAGTTCGGTCGTAACGAGCTGACTCCGCCGGAGCGGGAACCGTGGTGGAAACTGCTCCTGGAGAAATTCGACGATCCGACGATCAAAATCCTGGTCGCCGCCGCCGTGATTTCGCTGCTCATGACCGCCGCGGAAAAATGGCTCCTCAAGGATGTGGACGCGAGTTTCGTCGACTCGATCGGAATCTTCCTCGCCGTGCTTCTGGCAACGTTTGTCGGATTCTTCAGCGAACGCAAAAGCGCCAAAGAGTTCGAATTGCTCAATAAAGTTAAAGACGATATACACGTTAAAGTCCTTCGAGAGGGACAAATCGAGGAAATTTCGATCGGCGAACTTGTCGTCGGCGATCTTATCCGGGTCGACCTGGGGGACAAAATCCCCGCTGACGGGATCGTCGTCGATTCGCTCGGACTTTTGATCGACCAATCGCTCCTGACCGGCGAGTCGGTTCCCGTCGAAAAAAAATCGCTTGAATTCGATTCGGTCGGTACGGAAGACCTGCGCGAATTCGAGCAGCGGGGAATGGTCGACGAAAATTCGCAGCTCGCCCGGGGCACGATGGTTTGCGATGGACACGGAATGTTTCTCGTAACGGAAGTCGGCGACCGGACGAAGCTCGGGCAGATCGCCGCGAAACTCGCGGAAAAATCGGAAGCGGAAACCGAAACGCCGCTCGTGCAAAAACTGACTGTGCTCGCCAAACAGATCAGCGTCGTCGGGGTGACCGCGTCAATGTCGATCTTCACGATCATGGCGCTGCACGCCGTGTTTCACTCCAAGCTCGACAACCATTGGATCGAAAACGGAACGTCGCTCTTTTACGTGTCGCTTGTCGGCGCGATTGTTCTGTCGCTGCTCGCGTACCGGTTCGCGTTGGAACCGTTTTTCAGCAGCATGGACATGAAACCGCACAAGCTTTGGCTTAAGGCGATGCTGCACATCCCGCTATTGGTCGGCTGTTGGGCGATTCTCGCCGGGGTGCTGGAAATCGGGTTCGGCGGCGATTCACACCTCGCGATTCCAATGCTTAACGACCTGCTGCTTTCGTTCATCGTTGCCGTAACGATCATCGTCGTCGCCGTTCCGGAAGGGCTTCCGATGATGGTGACCGTCAGCCTTGCGCTGAACATGATGAAAATGGCGAAGGAAAACTGCCTGATTCGCAAGCTCGTCGCGTCGGAAACGATCGGTTCGGCGACGATCATCTGCACCGATAAAACCGGGACGCTCACGCAAAACAAAATGCGGGCGATCTGGTTCTTCGCCGGTATGAAAGAGTTCGACCGCGACCATGTCGGCGATTTCGTGAACACGCCGGAATGGAACCGTTTCGTCGACGGCATCGCAATCAACACCGAAGCGAATTTAAGTACAACCGGAGCGGGAAGCGTAAGCGAGCGCAACAACGAAGTCGTCGGAATCGGCAATCCGACCGAATGTGCACTATTAATGCTGCTGCACGAAAACGGCGTCAATTACCACGATAACCGGGACAAATATCCGCGGATCCATGAACTGTCGCATAATTCGCAACGGAAAATGTCGATGGTGATGGTGAGGAGGGAAGACGGCAGGCGGCAGACGGCAGACGGCAGGGGAGAGGAGCAGGTGAATGTTTACCACCAATGTTTTCTCAAGGGGGCGCCGGAGAGGATTTTGGAGAATTGTTCGGGGGTTTTGGTCGAGGGGAATGTGGAACCGATCGAGCAATATCGCGACGCGATTCAGGCCGCTTTGGAGAAAGCGTCGGAGCAGGCGCTTCGGGTGATCGCGCTGAGTGAACGAATTTCCGAAGGAGTTTGCGACTTCGAGAGGGAGCCGGAACACTGTATCCAGTGCGGAACGCACGTGTTGGTTGGACTCGTCGGAATCGCCGACCCGATTCGGCCGGAAGTCGCCGCGGCCGTGCAAACCTGCTTCGACGCCGGAATCCAGGTGAAAATGATCACCGGCGACGCCCTGCCGACCGCCGTCGCGATTGCGAAACAGGCGGGAATTTTACGGGAAGACGACAGACAGCAGAAATCAGACGACTGGGAAAATCTTCCGCCGTCTGCCGTCTGCCGTCTGCCGTCTATCCTCTGTTCAGACGATTTGGCCAAAGTCAGCGACGACGACCTGCCCGAGGTCGCGGAGAATTTGCGGGTGCTGGCGCGGTCGACGCCGATGGATAAGTTGCGGCTCGTTAAGGCGCTCCATAAACGCGGAGAAGTCGTCGCGATGACCGGCGACGGAACCAATGACGCCCCGGCGCTGAAGCACGCCGACGTCGGACTGTCCATGGGAATCGCCGGGACCGAAGTCGCCAAGGAAGCGAGCGACATCGTACTCATGGACGACAATTTTAAAAGTATCGTCACCGGCGTCTGGTGGGGACGAACGCTGTACAAAAACATCCAGAAATTCCTGCACTTCCAGTTGTCGGTTAACGTCGTCGCGCTCCTTTGCGCTCTTGTCGGACCGATGGTAGGATTGCCGCTCCCGTTTACCGTGACGCAATTGCTCTGGATCAATATCATCATGGACACGTTCGACGCGATTGCGCTTTCGACCGATCCGCCGCGAAGCAAGACGATGCGGCAAAAACCGATTTCGCGGACCGATCACATCATCACCCCGGCGATGGGACTGACGATTCTGCTCAACAGCCTGTACCAGGTCGCGATCCTTTTTGCGGCGCTTTGGGGCGGTTGGTTTTTAACGCAGCCGCACGATTACGCCGCCTTTGCCGACCCGAAGGAGCCGATCAATCTCGAAGCGTTCACCGTTTTCTTCACGATTTTCATCATGTTCCTGTTTTGGCGTATCTTCACCAGCCGGGCGCTGGATCACGACGAATCGGCATTTTCGCTGCTCGCGAAGAATCGCCTGTTCCTGTTGATCGCCGGACTGATTCTCGTCGTGCAGATTATTATGGTCCAAGCGAGCGGAACCGATCGGGAAACGCAATCGCTGCTCGGTAAGGTCTTCCGAACCGAAGCGCTGACGCTCATGCAGTGGTTGAAGATCACGATCCT
>JAVBTU010000227.1:0-4751 GCA_031556015.1 Thermoguttaceae bacterium | reverse complement strand
TCATTTCTCCTATCTCCCATTATTGACCCACACAGTTGTTTTTGATATAATTTCTGTGATGGGTTTTTCACATTCAACTTAATCGGACTCGTTTCCTTCATCGGGAACGGGTTTCCGTTCAAAATGCGATCGTTCGAAATTGAATCGGACAATTCGATCCTCCGGAGTTCCTCGTGTCAAAAGATAAACCGTCCTCTTCGCATCGTTGGCATCCTTCCCGGGAAGCGGACGATTTGATTTTCGCCGTGTGCGATCGTTTCTTTTCCCAGTTGGGCGTTTCCTACTCCTCGGCGGTTTCCGATCCGGATTTGGCGGAAGGGGAAAAGCGGGGCGCGGCAACGGCCGTCTCGAATTGGCTGAAGGAGGAATGGGGACGCCCGGACCTGACGCGGGAAAAAATCTATCCGCTCTTTTGGGAAGCGTCCCGTCGCGGCTTTCTGCTTCTACAACCGCCGTTCGAGCAGCAGTTGTCGGACCGTTTGAAAAAGCATTTTCACTTGCAACCCCACAAAGGGGAAATCACGGTCGTCAACGTCGCCGGCACGAATTCGGCGGAGCATGTTACGTCGCGGGCCGCGGATAAGATCATTTCTCTGATCGACCAGGTTTATGCGGAGAAATTGGCCAAAACCCCGCCCGGCGCTCCCCCGCCGGAGGTTCATCTCGGCATGGGCGCCGGATACGCCGCGATGCTCGTCGCCAAAAGAATGGCCCAACGCGTCAATTCCGGCGGCGAATGCCCTCCGTTGGTCCTCCACGCGATTTCCGCCGGCGGATTTCTCATCAACGAGCCGCATAAAGCTCCGACGACCTACTTCACGTATTTCGACCAATCACTCACGACAATCAAATACGTCGCGCTCTTTTCCGAAACCGTCGTCAGCAACGAGGATTACGAAAAACTCAAGAAGAACCCCGGCATCCGCATTCCTTTCGAGCAGCGGGACGAAATCGATATTATCGTTACGTCGCTCGCCGAAGCGAATCACGAACACGGGCTCTTGGTCCGATACCTGACGTCGTTGGTCGAGCAGGGACTTTTGGAGAAGGAGCATCTTCAAAAAATGTTCGACGCCGGTTGGATCGGCGACGTTCAATTCCGCCCTTACTCGGAAAACGGACCCCTCAAGGAAGTCTGCCCGGTTCGCGCGGTCACTCTGTTCGAACTCGACGAGCTGGTCGATTTGGCCAAGCAGGACGGCAAGCACGTCGTCCTGGTCGCCGGACCGTGCGGCGAATGCGGACACTCGAAAATGAACGCGCTTAAGCCGCTTTTAGCTAACGAGTCGCTCCGACTCTGGACGCATTTGGTCACCGACGCAAAAACGGCAAGGGAATTGTTAGGGGAACGGTAAGGATGTTTACAGCGGGACCTGTCCCTCAATGATTCCTTCTCCACAAAAAATGCCATGTACCGACGCCGATTGATTCTGCTTGTGTTTTGTCTCTGCATTCTTCTTCGATTCGATTCGGTGTCGGCGGAATCGTCTGAAACGAAAATTGTCCAATCCTGGGATTTTCGCGACGAACAGGCCGCAAAGGATTGGGCGATGCATTGCGATCTGGAAAACATCTCTCAAGCGAACGGAATTTACCGTGCGACGGTTTCGGGCAACGATCCGTTTTACATCAGTCCGCTCCTCGATTTTCCGACCAACTGTTTCCAATATGTTGAAATCCGATTGAAAACGAACAGCGGCGGACAGGGGGAACTCTTTTTCACGGGCAATCTCGAAGGACAGTACGGCGGTTTTTCGCAGCAAAAAAGTCTCCCCTGGACGGTTCTGGGGGATGATCGTTGGCATGTTTATCGCATCTTTCCCGACTGGCTCGGGGAAGGAACGATCCGGAAAATTCGAATCGACTTTCCGATACCGATTTACCGGGACGGCGAAAAGCCGACGGTGGAAATCTCGTCGATCCGCATTGCCGAGCCGGTTCAGGAGAGTTCCGCATCCGTCCAACCCGACTGGACTTTCTCCGGTGATACCGCGGGATGGCATGTCGGCGACCAAACCTCCGTCGAAAAAACCGACGACGGATGGGAATTGGCGTCGAAGGATGGAACGCTCCCGACGATGGAAACCGGTCTGATCGCATTCGAAGACGGAAAACGCAACGCTTGGCTCTCTCTGGAACTTCAAAGCAGCGGAGCGAAGTCCGCGAAAGTCGAATGGGTTTGCGATCTCGGTAAAGTCGGAACGTTCGAGCTTCCGCTCCGCGAGGATAAGCGATCCCATTGGTACAATTGCGATATCTCGAAACGAAAAATCGCGAACGGAAAAACGCATTGGATGAGAATCACTTTCGCCCCGGAAGGCGGTGTCGTCAAAGCGCTGCTCCTGTCCGACAAGCCGCAAGGGCCCGCCGACTTGGAAGTCGAAAAAATCTGGTTCTCCGAGCCGATCAACCGTGTGGGTAAAACCGTGCCGATTTCGATCCGGCTGAAAAATTTCGGTGGTCAGTCCACGACCGCTTCCCATATTCAAGAGATCGAATTCACCGATAATCTCGAATTTGCGCCGGATCGAATCTGGGACGATTTTCCCGTCGCGGGGCCGATGCAAACCGTGACGCACACGATCGACCTGAAGGCGAAAGCTCCCGGCAAAGCGAAAGTTTCCCTGCGTTTGACGGGCGAAACGACTTCGAAAGAAAACGAAACGGCAACGACGACGATCTACCCGAACCTGAATCTGCCGAAAGCGGATTACGTGCCCGAACCGAAACCGGTCCGTTCCGAGTATGAAATCGGCGCGTTTTATTTTCCCGGCTGGGCGAAGGTGTCGCAATGGGACCGGATCAAGTCGACCTATCCGGAGCGAAAACCGATTCTCGGTTGGTACGACGAAGGGAATCCCGAGGTGATCGATTGGCAAATCAAATGGGCGGTTGAAAACGGGTTGCAGTTTTTCCTGGTCGACTGGTATTGGTCCGCGGGACATCAGCAACTCGACCATTGGGTCAACGGGTTTCAAAAAACGCGGTATAAATCGTACCTGAAATGGGCCGTGATGTGGGCCAACCACAACGGGCCGGGAAGTCATTCGGAAGAAGACCAGGAAAATGTGACGCGATTCTGGATCGACCACTATTTCAAAACGCCGGAATACTACCGAATCGACGGCAAACCGGTCGTGATGATCTGGAGTCCGGAAGGAATGGACAATGATATCATCGCCCTGGAGCGGGCCAAAGGCAACGAACTGAAAAAAGGGGAAGGGGTCAAAAAGCTCCTCGACCTTTCCCGGAAAGCGGCCCGCGACGCCGGTTTGGAAGGAATCTATTACATCGCGATGAACTGGCCGGAAGCGTCGAACGACGCGAAAGATATTCAATGGCTCGCCGACGCCGGATTCGAGATGACGTCGATCTATCATTACATGGATCACGGCGCCGAAGCGGTCGATCCGCGGCGTTTTCCGTTCGAGTTGGTCGCCCAGTCGAGTTTGAAAAACTGGCAGGGGTCGGAAAAGACGGGCATCCTTCCGTTCTTGCCGAACCTGTCGACCGGCTGGGATTCGCGTCCCTGGCACGGTTACGAAAATATCATTATCGACGACCGGACCGTGGACCAATTCCGCCGCATCTGCCGGGATTACGTTCAATTCGCCTCGGAAAGCGGCGTCAAGCGATTCGCGTTCGGCCCGCTGAACGAATGGGGAGAAGGTTCGTACATCGAACCGAACCTGGAATACGGGTTCGGAATGTACGAAACGATCCGCGAAGTGTTCTGCGAAAAACCGTCCGACGGTTGGCCGCTGAACTTCACCCCGTCCGACGTCGGATTGGGGCCGTATGATTTGGATACAAAGTAAAGTGCATTGTGATGAATTTGGCTTGGTCTTGCACTTTTGGAAGGTGTGCCGTTAGCGGCGGGGCTTGCCCCGCGTTTGTTATGTGAAACGTTGCGTTCGACCAAACGCCCTCAAGTGAAGCCGTCCGCGAGACCCAGCCCGGGGCAAGCCCCGGCGCTAACGGAACGGCGAGGATTGTCCGAAGACCAGACCAAATTCATCATTATCCCCCTTACAATACAAGGAAAATTCTCATGAAAAAATGCTTGGCTTTCTCGTTGTGTCTTGTGTTATGTTCGACCGGTTTCGTGGTCGCTCAGGAAACCGCTCGGGTGGATAATCCGCTCGGGTTTCTCACGAAACTTCAAACGGGCCGTTCGATGCGGGTCGGCTCCGCGCATCCAGACCGGGAGAGCAATTCGGACAACCGTTGGATCGGGCCGGGCGCAAAGCTCGCTCTTGCCGACGTCGAAGGGCCGGGCGAAATTCGGCATATCTGGTTGACTTTCCCGGAAGCGGGACCGAGCTGGCTCGGGGACAACGCCGATCCGAGTGAACTGGTGATCCGCATGTATTGGGACGGTGCGGAGCAGCCCGCCGTCGAAGCGCCGATCGGCGATTTCTTCGCCGCCGGATTCGGACAACGCGCCGAAGTCAACTCGATGCCGATCATGGTCGAAGGGGGAGACGCGTACAACTGCTTCTGGATCATGCCGTTTTACAAGCGGGCGAAAATTGAAATCGAAAATCAAAGCAAAAAGCAGTGCGGCTCGTTTTACTACCAGGTCGATTACGTCCAGGAAGAGAAACTCGCCGAGAAAACCCCGTATTTCTGCGCTCAATATCGGCAGGAATTCCCGACTCGGTCGGGACGCGATTACCTGATTCTCGACGCCGAAGGGGAAGGACACTACGTCGGAACCGTTCTCAGCGGTCGGGCGCGGAGTCCCGAGT
>JAVBTU010000228.1:0-6247 GCA_031556015.1 Thermoguttaceae bacterium | reverse complement strand
TCGCCCCCGGTACTAAGGGGGAGAGGGTTAGGGTGAGGGGGCCCGAAGCGGAAAACGGCGTCACGCAACCACACTACGCTTCATTTCCCCCGGAAAAATCGACCAACGTCGAATTCATTCCGACCCAGAACGTCTCGAATGACACCACAGCATCCGGCGTAGTGATCGTCAATCCCCCAGTGGAAAGCCAATCCCAAACAACCGTACACTGGGACCGGCTCTTCGTCGCCGCGAATCTTTTCCTCGCGGTCGGAATGGCCGCACGGCTTGCCGCCGGTTGGATCGCGAGCCGAAGGTTGATACGGAATTCCTACCTGGAGCCGCGGGCTTCCAGCCTGCAACCGTGCGGGCGGGGCGCCCACACTCCAAGGATTTCGTCCGAAATCTCTTCGCCGGTTTCGCTCGGGTTTTTCCGGCCGATCATTCTGCTACCGGAAAACGCGTTGGAAAAAGACCCTCGGAGCCTGCAACTGGCGATCGCTCACGAACAGGCTCACATCGATCACGGCGATCTGCGATTGCTCGGGCTGTTGCAAGGGCTTTCGCTTCTCGCGGCGATCAATCCGCTGTATTGGCTCTTGCGATACCACGTCGCTCAGGATCGGGAGCTCCTCGCCGACGCCGCCGCGAGCCGGGAATGCGGCGACCGACTCGAATACGCTCGCTCGCTTCTGAATTGGGCACGCATGGGACGGGCCAACAGGTCCGGGCTCGTTGCGGTCCATTATTTTTTCAAAAAGGCACCACTCACCAGGAGAATCACCATGCTACTCAAAGACCGTTATGACATCACGACGACGGTGTCCAGGAAGTTTCGCATCACCGCCGCTTGTTCGGCGATCGTGCTAGGGCTGCTCCTTGCGACGTTCACGCTCCGGCCCGCCGCGGAAGTGAACGCTCAAAATCCGAAAGCCCCGCAAGCCAAAGAGAAGCCGAAAAAGTTCCCGCTGACGTTCGAGTCGGAAGAAGCGCTTTCGAAATTCCTCGAAACGTACACCCCGTCTCCGACGACGCCGATGGGGAAGAAGGCGATGGATCAGCAAAATCTCAAAATGCTCGCGCTCGCGGTCCACAATTACAGCGACGCCACGAAGTTTCTGCCGAGTTCCTCGACCGCCGAGGACGGGACCGGTAAACCGATGCACAGTTGGCGCGTCGCGCTGCTGCCGTATTTGGACCACGCGGGTTTGTACGAAAAGATTCGGCGCGACGAACCGTGGGACAGCGAGTACAATAAACAGTTTCACGGCCAAATGCCCGACAGCTTCCGCAGTCCGTACCTGACCGACGAACAGTCGCAAAAAGGTTTAACCAACTACGTCGCGATCGTTGGGAACCTGCACTCCGAAGCAACGCTGACCAACATGGGCGGTGGTATAGGTATGGCGGGTGGTTCCAGCAGTTCAGGTGGTTCCATGGGTATGAGCGGAAACCCAGGTGGCGGCATGGGTATAACACCCGACTTCGCCATGGAAATGAACAGAGGCCGTAGTGCCGCTACCGTGGACGCGGTTTTTGCCGGGCCGAATCTTTGGTGTACGTTTGGCCGCATTACGGACGGGACGTCGAACACGATTCTTTTCGCGGAGCGGTCGGAGCCGGTCTGCTGGATGGACCCGACGGGGGACGTGCCGATCAAGATCGCGGTCAAAGGAATCAACGCCGTGAAAAACGGCCTCGGCGGCGGCGAAGGATCCGAGGGTATCAACGTCGTGTTTTGCGACGGCACGGTCCGGTTCATTGCGAACGCCGGCCCGAGTACGGTTCTTGAGGCCGCGCTGACCTGCAACGGCGGCGAACCGTATAGCTTAGAGGCACTTACGGCGACCGATCAGGGCGTTTCCGTCGAGGGGGTTGTGACGTTGGATGGAAAACCGCAGCAAGATGTGATTGTCGGATTCGCGACAGATCAAAGAATCGTTGGCACCAACGTCGATCAGGACGGAAAGTTTTCGATTCCCCCCCGATCCGGCCTTGCCGAGGGGGAATATCGGGTCGTCGTATCCCCTGTGAATTTCGACGATCCGCGGGGAACGACGGTTTTGAAAAAATACAGTGACGTCGCGACGACTCCCCTTGTCGCACGGCTCAATAAAGGGAAAAACGAAATCAACCTGGATTTGACAAGCCAATAAAACGCCCCGTTTCAAACTCCGCGTCTTTGTGTCTCCGCGCGCTTTTTTCATGACTTTGCAGTTCTCTTGCCGTGCTGCGGTATAGTTTTGCATTTTTCCTGTTTGCGAGGTATAATCCACTGAAGAGAAAGTGAAAAGGTGTTGTAACGTAATGCGACTGAACCCAAATATTTTTCATGCCCAAAGCACTGATTACCGGGGCGAGCGGATTTATCGGGCGGCATGTCGTTCCGCATTTGATTGAAAAAGGTTACGACGTTCGTTGCCTTGTCCGGCCGACGTCCGATCGTGGTTTTTTGAAGCGTTATCCCGTCGAATTCGTCGACGGAGACGTCACGGATTTCGATTCGCTCCGTCCGGCGGTCGATGCGGTCGACTTCGTGTTTCATATGGCCGGCGTCGCGCAGGTCGTTTCCGACCGCCGGTTTTTCGACCTCCATACGCAAGGAACGATCAACACCGCCCGAGCGTGTTTGACCCGACAAAATCCGCCGCGATTGATTCATGTTTCTTCGCTCGCCGCAATGGGGCCGGGCCGGGCCGGCAAACCGGTTGCGGAAACCGACTTTGCGCGGCCGATTTCCTCGTATGGAAAATCGAAACACCTGGCCGAGTTGGAACTTCGCGACCTGGCGGACAGGATTCCCTGCGCGATCGTCCGACCGCCCTACGTGATCGGCGAAGGGGACCACGCCAGTACGGCGCTGTTTCGGATGATTTACTCGCAACGTATTCATTTGATTCCCGGTTATTTTAACAATCTCTATTCGTTTGTTCACGCGGAAGATTTGGCGCACCTCCTCGGCCGGGTCGCCGAAGAAGGGGAATGGCTGACCCCCCGCAGTCTTCCCGTGACACCGGAGGACGCTTCGCCGGAACTTGGCCGGGGAATCTACAACGCGTCGTGCGGGGAATTCGTGTCGTTCGGTGACTTCGGCCGGAGAATCGCTCAAGCGTACGGAATCGAAAAAATTCGCGTGTTCAAAATTCCGCCGATGGCCTGCGTCGCGGGGAGTTTGTTTTTCGAAGCCGTCAAAAAGATCACCGGCAAACCGGTCCCATTCGACTGGAACAAGATCCGCGAAGCGCTTCGCGGTCCGTGGATCTGCGACGACGAAAAGACGCGAACGCGGCTCGGCTTCGTTCCGCAACCGTTTGAACAACGAATCGCGCAAACGGCCCGTTGGTACAGGGACGGCGGATTGTTTTAACGCTCGATAAGCCTGTCGAGTAATTTCAGCGTGCCGACGTCCAGCGGTTCGTCCGACCGGCCGCCGGGGATCGCCGGGATCTCGAATTCGGTCGTTACGCTGAGCCACGTTTCGCTCCAGTCCGGGGCGGGCTTCATCTTTTCCAGCTTCGCGATCAAAAACCAGCGGCCCGTCGGAACGTCGTCCAACCGAAAATTGCCGTCCTTGTCGACATGGCTATAGCGACTGCTGTCTCCGGAAGCGGCTTCGGCTTTTTTGTAGCGCATCATGGTCTCGAAACCGGCTTTCGCTTTTTTGTACTCCTCCGGTTTTTGCGCGATCACAGCCTTGCCTTCGGCGGACTGTTCCCAATCCCGCAGTGTTTCCTCGTACTTTTCCGCACGGATATAGCGTTTCGAACGCTGGTCGTCAAGCGGCTTCAGGGCCTCCGAGAAAAATTGCATGTCGGCTTGTGCGTCTTGCGGGTACGGTAATCGCGTCAGGGACGTTTCGACAAACGCCAAACGAAAATCGGCGGTCGTTTCCAGATCCTCCGGCAGTTCGAGTTTCCCGATCACGGGCCGCCCCACTCCCCCCAAATCGATCGTTTGGGTTTCGCCCGGCTTGACGTTGTACCACTTCAGGTCCGAGTATCTCCAAGTGTGCGGTCGACCGCCCGTATCGGTGGTCGCGAAAACCCCGCCGACGCGTCCTTCGCCGGGGAAAACCCGATCGAACACGTACCGCCCGTTTTCGTCGGTGGTGTTATTTCGATACGAATATTGGATCCAGGGATTCCCCTGCGTCCAGTCGTCTTCGATCGGGTTGTACGTGATCCCGACCTGTTCCTGTTTTGCCGCCGTTTTTCCGATGCGAACGGTTCCTTCGATTCTCGCCCACGGCGTCAAACGGACCGGCTCGTTGCTTTTCTCGAACTCTTCTTTTACAATCCGGGCAAACCCGCTGTCGTGCAGGATGAGGAGCTTGTAATCCTGTTCGTTCAGGCCGGACTCTTTCTTGGAAAGCCGGAATTCTCCCAGCGCATCGGTCGTCGCGGTGTCCCACGGGTCGCCCGACAAACTGTAGCCCTGTTCAACGTCCAAACGCCGCGATTTGGTCGCGATGCCGACCAATGCTTCTTTCGCGGGTTTGCCGTCCGGGGTCAGGACCGTTCCGTACAAAAACGTCGGATCGTCTTTCGACGGTCTTCGCATCGTGAATTTCACGACATACCGGTCCACATCCTGAGGGATCGTCGGCGAAACGAACGGCGTGTACCCCTCCGCTTCGCACATCAGCACGAACGTTCGATCCTCCCAGGCGTAATCCTGGCTCCACTCCATTTTTCCGTCGGCTCCCGCTTTCGTACCGAATCCGTGCCAGAAAATTTTCGGATCTTTTTCACCGGAGCCCATCCCGCCGGTGATCCTGAAATTCGGAACAGGTTCGTTCGTTTTCGCATCGACGACCGTACAATCGATTTGGATCGGACGTCGAATAACGAACGTATACTCGTTGCTGTCCTTGAGAATCTTTTCTTCCGCATCCCGCATGAAACCGTCGCCGGTCGTTTCCACGGTGAATTCGTCTTTCGGCGCGTGATTCCACACGGATTTCCCGTCGGCGTCCGTTTTCGGAATTTCCGGAGTCACCTCGGAAAAATACTCCCTGAAATCGCGGAGCCATGTCAACCTTACTCGGGCATTTTCGACCGGTTTGCCGTTTCGGTCGATCACTTCCATCGCGACCGTCCTGCCGCGATTGAGCGTGAACACGGTCGGCGGCGTATCGGGCAGGAGCGACAGGTCCCGGTACGCTTCCGGAGCGTATCCTTCGGCTCCGACGATAATAAACGGACCGCTGATTTCATTCCTGCAATTTTCAAACGCGAATTCCCCGTTATCGTCGGTCGTTTGGAAATTCTTCTTCGACGGATAAGAGCTTTCGCACAGATTGGAGAGCAGTTTCGCCCCGGCGATCGGCGTCCCGGATTCGTCGACGACTTTTCCCCGAAACGTGACGCCGCGAACGATCGTCTGCCGCAGCGGGAATTTTCCCGAAGCGTCCGCCTGGTAATCCTGGAGCGAACCGAGATCGACGGACGTGTCGGCGTAATCCGGATGAATCAGCGTGATGAACGGTCGTTCGCCGAGCCGCTCCGGCGGTATCATGGTGCAGGTCCAGCGACCTTCGGCGTCGGTTTTCGATTTCAAGCTGCATAAAAATGCGTCCCGGAATATCCGCTGCCGTTTTCCCCACAGGAAATGCACGTCGACTTGAACATCCTCGACCGGATTGCCGGCGACATCGACGACGGTTCCGCCGATCGTTCTCGCCGGATCGAGAACGGTCGTAATCGTTTCGGGAATCGGGTCGTTTTTCGGATTATCCCATTGGGCGTTGTACGGCGTGAAACCGTCGGCGTAAACGTAAAACCCGAAGTTCGTGAACGGTTTTCCCTCTTCCGTTTCGACTCGGATCTCGCCGTTTTGAAAATTTAGCTCTTGTCTCGTATTCGCGATCCCGCCGATCTTGAGTTCCCCTTTCGGGACCGGTTTTCCCGCGGGATCGACAAATTTGAGCGTGACACCGCTGGGAATGTCCTTCGTTTCCTTTTCGGTTTGCGTTTGCGGTTTTTCTTCCGCGATGACCGCGACGACCGGGACGAATTTCAAGTGGACCAATCCCACCGTGAAAATCAAAGTCAATAAAATGCCAAGCGTCGTTTTT
Organism: Thermoguttaceae bacterium; assembly: GCA_031556015.1. GTDB lineage: Bacteria > Planctomycetota > Planctomycetia > Pirellulales > Thermoguttaceae > JAVBSX01. The sequence goes on along the minus strand of JAVBTU010000228.1, from coordinate 192 downwards.
TTCATGACCGAATCTCCCGGTTGTTCCAAAAATGTGCGTAAATGTCGGATGCGGCGGTTCACGCTTCCGCCGGCGAACGCCGAACGGCTCAATAAAATCGTTTGCGATGAATCGTGAAACGCCAAAAGCGATTCGGCAAATCGCTCGACACCATCAAACGCCGCGGTGTCGGCGAGCCGTTCGGCGGCTTCG
>JAVBTU010000130.1:0-2659 GCA_031556015.1 Thermoguttaceae bacterium | reverse complement strand
TGGAAAGCATCGCGATGCAATTCCGCCTCACGCTGGAAAGGTGCGAAGCGATCGGCGGGAAACGGATCGAAACGATCCACATCGTCGGCGGCGGAACGAAGAATGTGCAACTGTGCCAAGCGGCCGCCGACGCGACCGGACGCCGGGTCGTGACCGGTCCGATCGAAGCGACCGCGATCGGAAACGTCATGATGCAAGCCGTCGCCGCCGGAGACGTCAAGGACATCCATGAAGCGCGATCCGTGATCCGCGACAGTTTCGAAGTCGTCGAATTCCATCCGACCGCCGAACACGTCAAAGCCTTCGACGACGCCTACGAACGATTTTTGGCGATTTTAGGCTGAGAAGGGGCGGTCGTAAAATGGGTATTATGGCAGACGAAAGGTGGTAGACAGGGAAGGATTTCGATCTGATTATCCGGGTTAGGGCAGTTCCATTTCCGTGATGAAATGTCCGTTGGCGGTTTCGCCGTCGTAGGGGCGGGGACGGTTCAAGAGGATCTGGACGGATTGAGGTTTCGAACCGCTTTCCCGAAGATCCGCGATAATCAGTCCGACCTCTTCGTCGGTGCTGGATACCAAACCGTTGATTCCAAAAATGATGTCCCCCGCTTCGACGCCGCATAACTCCATCGGACTGTTCGGGCGGACCTCGTTGATTCGAATCGCCCCGTCGGGATAGTCGTTGAGATACTGCGGATACTGGCGCTTGTAAACGTCCTTCGGAATCGCTGCGAAGCGAATTCCGAGATAAGTCCATGCGACCTGATCCGTCTCTTTCGATCCGACTTTCGGCCCGGCGGAAGCGACGCTCGGCTGTTGACGTCCGGTTGTGCTGGTTTTTTGTTTGGACGCAACCGATTGCTGTTGTTGGCCGGCGCCGTAATAGGTCTTCCGTTTCGGGCCGGTCAATTGAATGTTCGTTTCGTACTGCTCACCCTCCCGGAGAAAAGAGAGCGTTAATGTTTCGTTATTTTTCAACTCCAGGAGTGACCGGGAAAAATCGAGAGTACGATGATAGTCGACCTGATTTCCGGCAAGGAGTTGATCGTTCGGGAGGATTCCCGCCTTTTCCGCGGGGCTGTCCGGCTCGACCGATTCGACGAGGATTCGGTCCGGTTCGCTCGATGGCTTAATCCGGATTCCGTGATAAGTCAGGCGGGCCGTTTCCTGCTGAATCAACCGGGACGCGACTTCGACGACCTGATCGATTGGAATCGCGAACGCGATACATTCGGCCCCCTGCCGGATCGCGGCGTTGATTCCGATCATTTCACCGTCCGCATTCAGCAGCGGACCGCCGGAATTGCCCGGATTGATCGGGACGTTCGTTTGAATCGCGAGTGAATAAGTCAACTTTTCATTGACAGGGACATCCCGGGCCAAACCGCTGATCAAACCGTTAGTAACCGTGTAATTATATCCGAAGGGATTCCCGATCGCGTAAGCGATCTCTCCCCAGAGAATGTCCGCGGAACGTCCGATTTTTATCGTCGAAAACGGTTTGCTGTCTTTGATTTTGATGATCGCCAGATCCGTGACCGGATCCCGGGCGATCGTGACACCGGCGTATTCCTTGTCGTCGCAAGTCGTGACCTTGAGATTCCGGATCCCGTCGATCACATGGTGATTCGTGACAATATATCCGCGGGGGTCGATAATCACGCCGGTTCCCATTCCGTTGAACGCTTTCCCGATTTCATTCGGGTTGTTCATATCCATTTTTTCGATACGATCCCCTTCGATATTGACGACCGCTTTTTTCGCTTCTTCGAGCGCAATTTGGATCGGAGTACGCCGCGCCGAAGAAATCGTGGAAGATTTCGAGCCCTTTTCCGAGGGCAGCACCAACTCGGAGTCCGTCGTCTGCGCAAAAGCCGCTAAACAGGAAAAACAGAAAAGAAAGGCCCAAAGGTGCGTTCCCAGGCGTAAGGGAACGTTTCCACTTTTCATTTCCGACCTTCCGAATAATGTTCGTTTCATGGATTGTGGGCAGATTCAGCTTGACGCAAACCGGACGGTTGACTATTCTCGCTGTAAACTTCGATAAATTCGTCATAACGAGAACAACGCTTACGACCATTATTCGGCGATTTTTCGGTACCGCTTCAGAGTGGAAGTTCAAATCCGCATAGACGACCCAATTTGCGCATTTTCCATTTTGAGGCAGGAAAAACGCTTCCCTCGGGCGCGAGGAAGTTGTGTTGAGGATTTAGAGAGGACGCGGCAAAAGGGACAGAAACCGATCGCTATTTTTTCGGCTGTAAGACGGGAATGATTCCCCGAGTCGATTTGGCGAGTGCGTAAAGAATCGGAACCTCCGCCCAGATCGGGGAGATGTCCTTGGGGCGAAACCCGAGTATGCCGGACTTCGGGTCGATCGTCGGCGCAAGTCCGGTCGCGCTGATCGGAATGAAACGGACCTCTTCGGCGAATTGTTCGGCATTCATCACGATCTCCGGCGCTATTTTCATCAAAAGCGGCCGGAGTTTGTCCGAAACGTCTTCGACCCGGCGCGTTGAGAAACCGGCCAAGGTGCTGCGAAACGGCTTGCCCGCGGTTTCTTTCTCCGGCGTCTCGGCCTTTGAGGCGTCATTCATTCCGAAAAAATCTTCCAAGTCGTCGGCAAAACCGAATTCGTTTTCCGCTTCGGCCGGCTT
>JAVBTU010000017.1:0-5750 GCA_031556015.1 Thermoguttaceae bacterium | reverse complement strand
AGCGGTTTCCTCGAACTACAGCATCCCGGACGAAATTATGGAGCAATTGTAAAGGAGTTCGGGATGGTCGTCATTCCACTTCCCGAAGCCCAATGTGTTTGTCTCGGACGGAGGAACTTACGCAAATCCCCGTGAATTTTTTTCATTTCCCCTTGACGGAGCGTTTTGGCTTGCGTATGATACACTCACGTCGTCGGGGAATTTGCGTTTTCTTATGAATTTTCCCCGATGCCCGGACGATAAACCCAACGGAGAGATTGCTCTTCGTTCAGAAAATAAAATGAATCAGTCCTATTACGTCTACGCGTTCAACTTTACCCGGTATTATCGGTATTTTACCGACAATGCTCCGGTCGCGTTGACTCGTTCCAAGGACTGACCTGTTCCCGATACAAACGAATCCGACAAGCCGCGAGCATTGTGTTGCTCGCGGCTTTTTTTTCGCCCGAAATGAAAAGCCGCCCCTTTGGACGGCTTTTTTTTATTGATATCAACGATCACGCCTTCACTCCCATGGACTTACAACCTCTCGCCCTCCCTTTGGAAGAAACCCGTAATCTGACGCTGATCGCCGGTCCTTGCAGCGCCGAATCGGAAGAACAGGTTCTGGAAACCGCTCGCCGTCTCGCCTGTCGCGGCGTCAAAGTCTTCCGCGCCGGAATCTGGAAACCTCGCACCAAACCGGGCGGGTTCGAGGGTATCGGAAGCGAGGGACTCTCCTGGTTGCAACGCGTCAAACGGGAAACCGGGATGATCCTCGCAACGGAAGTCGCGACCGAAGAACACGTCCGTCAAGCGATCGGGGCGGGAGTCGATCTTCTCTGGATCGGCGCCCGAACGACCGTTAATCCGTTCGCGGTCCAGGAAATCGCCGACGCGCTTCGCGGACGCGACCTTCCCGTTTTGGTGAAGAATCCGGTCAATCCCGACTTGGAACTTTGGATCGGAGCGATCGAACGGCTGCATCGGGTTGGAATTCGTCGTATCGGAGCGATTCATCGCGGGTTCAGTTCCGCCGACAAAACGGTCTACCGCAATGCTCCGCACTGGGAAATTCCGCGGGAACTGCGGCGTCGGATTCCGAACCTGCCGATTCTTTGCGATCCGAGCCATATCGGCGGTAAACGGGAACTGATCGAACCGCTTTCTCAAAAAGCGGTCAGTCGCGGGTACGACGGACTGTTGATCGAAACGCACCGCAGTCCCGACCAGGCTTGGAGCGACGCGGCCCAGCAAATCACGCCGGAAGAAATGCAAACGATCGTCGAACGGCTTTCGACGGCCAGAACCGAAAACGAATCGGAAAATCTCGAAGAATTACGGCAACGGATCGACCTGATCGACGAACAGCTCTTGGAACTTCTTTCCCGTCGGATGCGTATTTCCGGAGAAATCGGGGCGTATAAACGGGAAAACGGTCTTTCCGTCGTCCAGCCGGCCCGATACGGCGAAATCCTGGAAAAACGAATCTCACTCGGGGTTTCGCTGGATTTGAGTCCCCGGTTCGTCAAAGAAATCCTCAGCGAAATCCACAACGAATCGGTTCGACGTCAAACGGTTTCCACAGTTGGCTGCCGTTAAAACCGGAACGTGAGCGTCTCACCTGCACTCCAACAATTCAGGTTATTCACATTACCACGACTCGGCGTCGTCTGAATACTTTTTTTATTCAGAAAACCCTGCCTAAAACCCTTATTTTGTGGTACTCTGTAGGGTAGGCGCCCGAGTGGGGTGAAGTGAACGTCGGCCTCATTTTCCGCGATCACCTCTTCCGGGCGCCGTTTTCCCGTTGAAAATCGGTATGCGTTTCCCCCTGAGAATTCCCCTCTTTCTCGTCGTTTTCGTCGGAAGTCTCTTGGCCTTGGCTCTACTTTCGCCGCAGGGGGTGTGCGCGCGGGAACGACAGGAGGAAACGCGGACCGACGCTTCCGCGACGCCGCGCGATTTGTCCGTCAACCCAACGACATTATCGCCCGAAGTCTCCTCACTTTCGCCAGAAACGACGTCTCCGCTCCAAGGTGAAACCGGGACTTCCGCGGCAACCCGACCGTTTCGTTCCCCGCCGTTCCCGATTCTCTTCAAGAATCAATCGATGATCCTTCCCTTCTCCGGGTTTCAGGAGTTGGAAAAAATTCTCTTTCGCGGCGAACGTAAAAATTTAGAACCGGCCTACTCTCTGCAAAAATTGGAGGCAAGCGGACAAGTCGAGGACCGGATCGCCCGACTTCGAATCGCATTGACCTTTTCCACTTCCAGCGACCCGTTGGTCAAAGTCCCGATCGGGCTTCGCGGGGGGGTCAGTCTCTTGACTCCGTCCGCGACGGCCCAAGACGAGACTTCCGCGTCCCCTCTCGAATACAAAGGGAAAGGGGCCTGTGATCTGACCGTCGATTCGCAGAGCGGCGACTACGTCCTCCTGGTTCGCAACGCATCACAAAATGCGCCGGAAAGTGAAGAGATACTCAATCAAACACACCATGTTTCTTTTTCGCTTTCCTTCTCAGTGGAAGATGTCGCGGCGGGAGAACAAAGGCTGAAATTGAACTGTCCGCAAGCGGTCGCTTCCCGGCTGCTTCTCACGGTTCCGATGAACGATGCCGTTGCGGTGGACGCCGGCGGTACGATGATCATCCGAACGATCAATCCTTCGTCCGTCGAAGAAGAATCTCCGGAAACCCAATTCGAGATTCAAGGACTTCCGAAAGCGTTCGACCTGACTTGGCATCGGCAGGTTGAGAGTTCGGCTCGGGTCAAGCAAGCCGTTCTCCAGGTCGAAGACGCCCAAATCCATGTTCGGATGTCGCCCCGTGAAACGGAATTCGATGCCACGCTCCCGGTCCGGAGTATCGGGGGGCCGCTCCAACAATTCTTCGTTCGACTCCCTTCGCAAACCCGATTCATCGCCGAAGCGACGGAGAACGCCGGTTCCTCGGAATATCAGGTTCGTGAAATTCCGGCGAACTCGCAAGCGGCACTCTCGGATTCCGGTTTACCCGTCGATGCGGCTCAAACGGCTTACGACGAATCCGCTCCGCTTTTGGAAATCACGGTAACCGGGGGGCCGAAGCAAAACGCCTTCCTTCCCATTCGGCTTCACGCCGTGAGAACCTTTCCCGGCGAAACCCAATCCTCCTGGTGCGAATTGGGGGGGTTCGAAGTTCTTGGAGCCGAACGCCAATCCGGGCATCTGGAAATTATCGTTCACGACGACCTGAAACTGAACCTCGATAAAAGGTACGGAATCCGGGAGGACGATGTTTCCGAAGCCGCCAAAACGACCGAAAGCCCTTACGGGGAACACACGCGGGTCCGTTTCGCCTACTATACGCAACCGTTCACTTTGGAAGCGAGAGTCGTTTTCCCGCAAACCAGCGTCTCGGTCAAGCCGGAATACCAGGTTCTTTTGGAAAAAGGACAGATGACCCTGACCGGCCGAATCCAGGCGACTATCAGCGGCATGAAAACGAATCAACTGCAATGGAATTTTTACGACTGGAATCTGGTGAATATCGGACCGGGTTCCGTGATTGATTCGTCGGGAATCGTCCATGAAACCGGGGAGGCGGAAAAGGAAAAAGGGACCACGACGATTCCGTTGCGATTCCCGGACGCTCCCGTCGAGATGTCCTTCACGGCGACGCGTCCGATTCCGCCGATGGTCGACTCGAAAACGACGATCGACTTTCCGCTCCCGTTGCCGATCGCGGATCGAATGGAAGCGGCGACCGTCGTGATCGTTCCGGCGGACAATCTCGAACTCCCGCCCGCGAAACAGGAAGTCGTCGGCATGTCCCGGGTCAGCCGGAACGTTTCGCCGAGAATCCCCTTGCCGGTCCGACAGCAGGAACCGCTGATTTTCCGTTCCGATATCCCGGCCGACCTCGCGAATTTTTCCCTTTCGTTCCGTTCCGAAGTGATCCTCCACAAACAGGAGGTTCTCGCGAATTCCCGCACCGTCGTTCGAATCCTGGAACAGAAGGACCAGATCGAGCAGACGATCCGCCTGAACGTGAAATTCGAGCCGTTGGACCAGATCACGCTCCTGATACCACGCTCGGTCGACGACGGCGGGACGTTGAAAATCTTTTTCGACGACAAGGCGATCCCCGACGCGGGCCGCTCCTCGTTTCCCGAAGTGGTTCTGGGAACGGACCTGGTCCGGCGTCGCCTAGCGCTTCCGAACCCGCTGATCGGAAACGGATTGCTCCAGTTGAGGTATTCGATGGAGCCGACGGAAATCCAACGGGAAATGACGATGCGTATTACCGTTCCGCAAATCCTGCCGGTTCAATCGGAAATCGTCGAACAGACGGTCGTCGCACTCGCTCCGGGCGGCGTCAATGTCCTGCTCTCCGCGGGGGACGAAGCCGCGATTTTCGGACGAATCATCCCTTCGACCAATCCCACCCCGCTGTCGAACGGATCCGCCGGAGGAAAACGCAACGAAAACGGCGGGACGGAAATTCCCCGCAACGACACCGCGGAAACGACGAGCGGCGCCGCGAAATCGGCGGAAGCCGTCGATACGCCGAGCGTGTGGAAAAAAGTGGAAAGTCCCGCCGGTACCGAGAACGGTTTACAGGAAACGACGTTTCACACGATGTCGTGGGAATCGTCGATTCCGTTGTCCGTACAGCTCGATTACATGGATATTCTCGGAACGACCGTCGTGGAACGAGCTTGGATTCAAACCTGGCTGATGGATCGGGTTCGCGTCGATCGGGCTTCTTTTCGGATTCGCAGCGACCATGAAAAGATCCCGCTCCACCTCCCTCCGGGATTCGACCGGAACCGCGTTTCCGTGTCGTGGGACAACGGGACCATCCCGTTCCAATACGAGGACGGAGCGATCATCCTCATTCAACCGCAAGAGCAACGGTCGAAATCTCATCTGTTGGTGGTGAAATATCAAACCCCGAATGAATCCGGATCGAAGCGGCTCAAGATCGATTTGCCGTACTTCAACGACGACGTTTGGGTACGACGAATGTATTGGCAGGTCATCCTGCGACAAAACCGACACTTGCTCGGCGATTGTCCCGGCTGGACTCCCGAATTCTACTGGAATTGGAACGGCCTGTACTGGAATCGCGATTCCTCGCTCCAACAGGAGGAGCTGGAACTTTGGATCGGCTCCGCGGAGCCGCAGGAGCTTCAGGACGCTTCGGACACGAATCGGTACCTGTTCAGCAGTTTCAATCCACGGCGTCAGTGCGAGATTTACGTCCTCAATCGCGGCGAAATCGTCCTGTATTCCAGTGGAGCGGTCCTGTTGATCGGACTGGCACTGATTTATTTTTCCTGGCTAAGGCAAATCGGCGTTCTCTTCACCTTGGGGGTTTTGTTGATTTCCCTGATGCTTTATCAACCGACGCCGGCGCTGCTGGTACTCCAGGCGTCGATCCTCGGGATCCTGTTGGCGTTGATGTCGGCGATCCTCGCGAGAATATTGTACCGGGAACCGGAATGGAAGTTCGCGACCCCGGCTTTTTCGCCGAGTGTCGCGACTCAAGTGGACGGTCTGCACCGCCCCTCATTGACCGAATCGCACGAAGTGATCTTGGACAGTACGCATCACAAATCTTCCCACGGCGCTACGGAATAAGGCTTTCTATGAAAAACCAGAATTGCGAAAGGAATTTAACGAATAAACCGAATTTTCTCCCATTCTTCTATCCGAGCGTCCCAAACGGTAGCCCAAGTTTGCGGGTTCGAGAATCGTGGATCGGCTGCCCTAGCTTTCGACGAGC
>JAVBTU010000211.1:0-3666 GCA_031556015.1 Thermoguttaceae bacterium | reverse complement strand
TTTCCAACCCGACCTGTGAGTAAGCCGACGCCCCCCCCCCGAAAATCAGGGCGAAACCGAGGAGAAAGAGGAATAGGCGACGTTGATTAAGGGCAAAGGACATAGGGCGTTTGGCATAAATTGAGGAGAGAGCATTATCATGGCGGATCCGGTTTGAAATATCGCCAATCAGAGCCGCGCACGAAGTAAGAGGTATTGTGGTTGACGCAATGTAAAACACTGTGTTACTATATCAAACATCTTGAATTTTTTCACGATGTAAGCGCCCATCGGAAGCGAACACTTCTCCGAACGGCAGTGCCAGTGCGGCTCGCACCTCGTTTTGGCTGGCGGCCCTGCCGCCCTGTGATGCCGCCAGCTCAAACACCGCTTACTTCGTGCGCGGCTCTGATTCGAACGACGACCTTTCGCCTCACAAACGCGGGGCAAGCCCACGCCGGTAGCGGGGAGGCTACTGTATTCTCGCATATTTCGGCAGTTCGCCGATGAGCGGGCGGAGGTATTCGAGCGCTTGCTCGGTCACGTACAGGCTGTCGTCGCAAATGAATTCATCGGGCATCGGTTTTTCGCCGAGCGCGACTTCCGCAAGCGGGGCATGGGCCAGCGAATATTTGTACGGAACGTTCGATTCCCGCCGAATCGTAACCATCACGCCGCTCGTACCGGCCAGAGCGAGTTCGACGGCCCGCTTGCCGCAGGCGTACGCTTCGTCGAGGTCCTGTTGCACGGCGCGATCGGCGGCACACATTTGCAGCGACTCGGTCACTTGAAATTCGCCGCGCCAACCGAATTCGTCTTTGATCATTTTGTGGAGCGTAAACGCCGCGCTGGTTCCAGCCATCGCCCCGAACTCGACGTTCCCGAATTTGTCCTTGACGCCGGAATCGCTGATCGACCGTCCGTCGGCATAACAAACCCCTTCGCCGCAGACGATGCTGACCCAGCCGTATTTTTCGTGCGTCATTTTCACCTGGGCCAGGAATTTCTCCTTGTCGAACGGACGCTCCGGCAGGAGAATGATGTGTGGGGCGTCTTCTTCGTTCTGTTTCGCACAGGCCGCGGCGGCGGGAAGCCAACCGGCGCTGCGACCGACGGTTTGGAAGATGACGTACTGATCGACTTTTTTCATATCCCGGGCGAGGATTCCCGCCTGGAGGACCGAAAGGGCGACATATCGGCCCGCGGAGGCAAAGCCGGGCGTGTGATCCGTTGCGTGGAGATCGTTGTCGACCGTTTTCGGAATCCCGACACCGCGAAGGTCGTACCCTTGCTCTTTGCAATATTTTTCGACCCGATGAATCGTGTCCATCGTGTCGTTGCCGCCGATCAAGAAATAATAGCGGACGTTATATTTTTTGAGTTGCTCCAGGACCTTCGGAAAATCTTCGTCTTTAAGCTTATACCGACAACTCCCCAGTGCGCTGGACGGCGTCGTTTTCAAGCCTTCGATCACGTCGTTCGGCTGAGCGCCGAGGTCGACGACCTGATCCTGCATGAATCCTTCGATTCCGTAGCGCATCCCGAGAACTTTCTCGATCGAGTCGTGGGATCGCAAACATTCTTCGATCACGCCGCACAAGCTGGAGTTAATGACCGTGGTCGGCCCGCCGCTTTGGCCGAGAATCGCGTTACCTTTGAGCATGAGACAACAAGGGAAAAGGGTTAAATGAAATAAATCACCAAAAATCCAAATCTATTTTCGATCGTCCCGATCGATCGAGAACACCGGATTCGCGAAATCGCACGATTTTCCGGCGTGAATTCTATCGAATGAAATCCTCCCGATCTTCCTGCGAAAACGTACCGATCAGCGGCAGGGCTTCGCAGTCGAAACCGGCTCGAAAGCCGAATTGCTCCTCCGCGGCTTTGGCGAGAGTCAGGTTCAGCAAATCCAAATCGATCCCCGCCGGGCACGCCGAAGCACAGTTGCCGCAACCGATGCAGCGGCCGGCCAGGTGGAAAGCCCGAACGATGTGCCAGGCGAAATTTCCTTTCTCCGTCGCGGACGTGTCGAAACGAACGGGTCGATTTTTGTCGGCAACGCACACTTCGCAGTAACACATCGGACAAACCTGGCGACACGCATAACATTTGAAGCAGCGCTCGAACTCCTTTTTCCAATAGGCAATCCGCTCCGGCGTGGTCATGGCGAGAATTTTTTCGAGTTTTCCGTAACGCTCTTTGGCGTCATGCGGCTCGGTTTTCTCGTCCTGCGGTCCGAGGACCAGATCGCAGTGCAGCGGCACGTGGACGTCGCACACTTCGCACTTCGCGGCGTCGGTGTACGTTTTGGAATTGGCGTCGTTCCAGACGCCGTCGCAGACCACGCCGATCACGAAAATGTCGTTGCGATCCAATTGTTTTTCGACTTCGAGTACGGCAAGCGCTTTGGAATCGCATCCTTTGACGACGATCGCCGCTTTGCCGAGCTTCTTGATCTCTTTCCGCTTCAGGTAAACGACCAGATTCGTCGTGCAGCGTTCGTTCCACAGAAGATTATCGCAGTCCGCCGGATCGGTATAGAACACGGCTCCGACCGATCCGCTCTCCGTCGGACCGTAACCGATAACGACATCGACTTTCTTGGAGGCGAGAAGTTCCTTTGCTTTTTGACGCAACTCGTCTTGAACCTTGACGTTTCGATTCAATTTGCTGGGCATGATTCTGGAAAGGAGGTGGAGCGGGAATCCATGAGAGTGCGTTCGATTCTACCAAAAAACAAGGGGGAAGATAGAGGATGGCCGTTCGCACCGCAAAGCGGCATCGGTCGGGATTTCTTTTGGAAATAATCCGTTCGGACAACTTGTTTTCGGGAAAAGGATGGATTATCCTTGAAGGCGGTTCCCTGTCGATTTTGATCGACCGTCAAGATGAAATCTCTTTAACCCAATGGTTATCCTATGCCAAAACTTTCACGCAGAACATTTCTCGGAGCGACCGCGGCGACCGTCGCGACTCCGTACCTCATTCCTTCAACGGTTCTCGGCAAGCCGGGACAGGTCGGCGCCAACGACAAAGTCGTCCTCGGCCTGATCGGGCTCGGAGGACGCTGCTCCGGGCTTTATCCGGCGTCGATCCGGCCGACCGCCGCGGCAAAGGTCGTCGCCTGTTGCGACCCGTTCCAACCCAAAGTCAATAATTTTCTCGCCGGCCCGGCGAAAGACGACGGACTGAAAGGATACGACGATTTCCGCAAAATGATCGAAGAAGAAAAACTCGACGGCGTCTTCGTCGAAACCGCGACACACCAACGGGCCTGGTGTTCGATCATCGCCATGCAAATGGGATGTCACGCTTACATCGAAAAACCGATGGCGTTGACCATCGCCGAAGGTCGCGAAATGGTCAAAGCGGCTCGGAAGTTCAATCGAGTGACCCAGGTCGGAACGCAGCAGCGTTCGTTGCCCTTGTGTTTGTGGGCGACCAAACTGGTCCAGGACGGAGCGATCGGCAAAATCCAATACATTCGCGCCCCGAATTTCGTCGGCCCGAACAAATGGACCGATCAGCCGGGCGAACCGCTTCCGGAAGGCGGAAAAGAAGGATGGTGGGACACTTGGACGAACCAGGCCGTGTACCGTCCGTTCCATCCGCAACTTTTCTACAACTGGTCGAACTGGTGGGATTACGACGCCGGCGGCCTCTGCTTCGGCGTGAGCGGGTGGG
>JAVBTU010000143.1:0-6168 GCA_031556015.1 Thermoguttaceae bacterium | reverse complement strand
GTCGTCCGTGTACGAAATCCTACGACGCCAACGGACTCCCGTCGGCATCGGGGGATGACTCGCAGGAGGTTCTCTGTAACGGAGTGCCCAAATCCGGCATAATCGCTATTTTTTACCGAAAACGCCGGTAAATCGCGAAATTCCTCTTTCGGACGACTCTCTTTCTCGGCGGATTGGCCCGAAAAAAGCTAGATTCGTGGAGAACCGGTTTCTTGTTTGGTTGCATTCTTCCAAATAATCGATACAATCAGCCCAAATCACCAGGATGCTTCACTTGCTGATTGTGTTCGCGAGAGGAGCCGGTTCCAACCAATTACCGCGTTTTCCGATCGCCATAGAGCGAATCGAGAGACTTTGCGGTTTACATGAACGAAACGACAATGATTCCCTCCCGATTCCTTCGATTCCTGAGTCTGCTATTGGCCGCGTTTTTCTTGATTCTCATGGGAAAAACGGTGGATGCTCATTTCCTCGGCCAACGGCCTTTCCTCCGTTTGCGGCCCGGTTGTGCCGTTTACCCGACGCAACGGACGCCGATTCAGGATTTCATGCGAAAAGACGCCGCGACGACCTCGTCCGTCGTGGAATCTCTCACGACGGAACAAATTCTCGAACAACTTAGGGAAATCTGCTCCTCCATCAAGGAAACGGACTCGAAACCACGAGACTTCCGATTGCTCCCGCTCCGCAATCGACTTCGGAAGGAAGTCGACCGCTTCGACGCCTCTTTGACGCGACATTCCGACCGGGCTGAAGCGGTACTCTGGAAAGAGTCGCTCCACTTGGATCGGTTGCGGGATTCCCTGTCGCGACCGGGTGATTTCCGCTCGGACGCGATCTCGGAAACCTACCAGATTCTCCACGCACCGGGAACCGAATATGTCGAGGAACGTTTCGTACCGCTGAACCGGCTTTTGCGACAATACCTGACCTTGGAAATCGCATCGAAAAACGAGACGTTCGAGAAAGACTATATTGAATTCTGTAAAGGAATTCCAGCCTTCGCCGAAACGTTTTTGTCCGGCGATCATCCGGAATATGCCCCGGCTTACACGGATACCGTGAATTGGCTGACCGATTTGGAGGAAACCGTTCCCTCGGCCGGTCGAATCGCAAGCCTTCTCAGGGGAGCGTTTCGATATTCGAACCTGCATATCCAGGTGAGTTCCGATTTTCTCGCCCATGCGTTCCAGCGGTCCATCGACGAAAGTTTCGAGATCAACGACTGCATTCTCGACACGACCGTTCGCGGTCGGGGAACGGCAAAAGGAGAAACCGGTGCGAAACTGTTTCCGAACGAGCATCGCGCGGAAATCCGTTTGTCGTTGACGACCCAAATGCGGTCCGAAACCCTCGGATTCAACGGTCCGGTCCGAGTTGCCTCGATCAGCAACGGAACCGTTTCAGGGGAGAAAACGATTTTTCTGTCCGAAGAGGTTTTTCGCACCACGCCGGCGCGCTCTTGGGCGAACGTCTCGTCCAGGACGACCGGAATCGGAGCAAACGGCGGTCCGATCGTCAGTTCGCTCTTGCGAAAGGTCGCAGCCGATCAGCTCTCCAAACGAAAGCCGCGATACGACGCTGAAGCACGCCGGGTCGCCGCGCGACGTTTGAGCGGACGACTCAACCAGGAAACCGATCGTGAAATCGAACGCTTGTTCGCACGGTATCAAAAGGAGCTTCGAGAACCGCTTTTGAAGTCGGGGTTGTTCGGAGAACGCTGGAAATTCCAAACGACGTCTCGGGAGCTGATGTGGACCTCTTCGGTCCGAAACGGTTTACAGCCTTGCGCCGCGAATCTTCCGCCGGAATTGCCGGCCGATTCGGACGTTGCCGTTCGCGTTCACCAATCGGCTTTGAATAACGCCGCGGAAACGACGTTGGCCGGACGACGGATCGTGATCGACGAATTCCTCCACGACATGAAGGAAAAGTACCCGAAAATCATGGAAAAATTTCAACGGGACGAAGAAGACAATCCGTTGACCGCGATCACGTTCGCCGAAAAATCGCCGGTTACGTTTCTTTTCAAGGAGGGTGTCGCGAACCTGATCATCCACATCGACAAGTTCGAGCAGGAGGAGCAGGAGCATCCCGGGCTGGACATCACGCTCAAGTATCGTATGAAAACGGAAACGGTCGAGGAAAACGGGACGACCACGACGAAAATCGTGTTCGAGAAAGTGGAGAAGCCGGTCGTTTTTCCGCCCGGTTTCGATCCGACCAGCGGGGCGCGGATCGCCGGTCGCAACCTCGCGATCCGTAATCTCGTGATCCGGCGACTGGATCGACAGCTCAAGGACTCTTTCGAGTTGACCCCGACGGAACTCGGCGAACAGTGGGAAGGAAAGGGCCGGCTCCTCCCGCAAACCGGGTCCGTCGAAAAAGGTTGGTTCGCGCTGAGTTGGTTGTTCCGATGATGCTCCCGAACCCCGTTGCCGAAATAGGAGAGGAAACGACCGCGTCTCATTTCCTTTCCGTCTCGCGGGAAACGATTCGCAGCGCGACGCCGCGATCCATGGCGTCGGGAACCGGTAATTCGACCGACCCGCCGGGATGGGAAAACGCGGCGATTTCTTTTTCCGTTCCGTTCACCGGATCGACCCACTTACCGAGATACTCCCCTTTCGGAAAATTCATTCGGATCGTGCTGCCTTTCGATTCCCGGAGAAACAGGGCGTACTGCCGACCGGGCTCCGAAAGAACGTAAATTCCTTCTCCCGCGGCGCACTCGGAATCGGGCTTCATCCGGAGAAAATCGAAGCTTTCGAGAAATCGTTTCAGAATCGCGGTCTGCTTGCGAAACGTAACACCACCTCCGCCGGGAGTCGGATCCTTGGGAACCGAGTTCCCGTCCGGTGTTTCCACGGTAAAGGAATAGTCGAGATTGTTATAGATCGCCCCTCCGGCCAGAATGAATTCCCACGCTTCGTTGCGATAATAGTCGTCTCCGGTCCCTTTGAACCCCGTTTCGTTCAAACCGATCGCCTTGTTCAAACCGTAATTCATCGCGACGGTCACCGGCGGCGACGCGTAGTGAAAATTGAAAATCGACAGACCCGGATGCGGACGGTCGACCTTGGCGCTGCCGTTTTGGACGTTCCAGGAGATGAGGTGTTTTTTCGGGAGCGACGTTTCCGTTTCGACGATCACGTCGACGATTCGGTCGTGCCAGTCCTGCGTAACACCGCCGAAATACGGCTCGTTGCAGATTTCATAGTAAAGATTGTCGAATTCGTTGAGTTCGCGAACGATCTTGCGGGCGACTTCCTCTTGGGCTTCGAGCAGGGCGGCTTCCCGGTCCAACGTGTACACCTTGTCCCACGCGACCGTGCCGATGTCGTTGACGTTGTTCGCGGCTTTCATCGGCGAAACGTCCCAGATCGCTTCGTTGTACATCGGGCAAAAGAGGTCCAACTCGACGATGATACCGCGGCGGTTCGCCTCGGTCAAAAAGGTTTTGAGCCGTTTGAAGTACTCGGGATCCCAACGGGTCAAGTCGAACTTGTTCCCCCCGTTCGCGTATCCGGGTTGATCGCTCCTCGCCCAGGGACACAGAAGCCGTCCCGGTTTCGGGCAGAGCGTGTTGTTGGGAATATTGTGCGCGTTCGGCGGTTCCACGTAAACGCCGGTAAACGTCCGGGTATTATTCAGAGCGTCTTCGGCGAGAGCGTCCAAATAACGCACAATATCAAAATCCAAGTTGAGGACCGCCCCGTAATGCTCTCCTGAAGTGATCAAAACCGTCGGCTTGCCTTGATAGAGAAAATAGTGCGGATTCTCCGGGTGAAGCGCAAGCGGCCCTTCGGCAAGAAGACTCGAAAAACCGGGGAAACACGTCGGCAAACATAAAAGGGCCAATACGAAAAATCGTTTCATATCATTTGCTCCAAAAAAAGTGAACTCGAACCGTCGAAGCCGCCATTATACTTTCCGGAAACGATAATGGAAAGGCAGTTGGGCTTTCGTCGGGAGATTAATACGGCTGAAACATGGAGGAGGCGTCTCTCTCGATTACTCGTCGATTTCCGGATCCAACGGCCGATCGATCAGGAATCCGCTCTCGCTTGCGCGGAGGTTGTACGAATTGTTCGACGCGCCGCAACCGTATCGATCGTCGCCGCCGTAATCGATCAGGAAACTGAAATTGCCGCCGCATTCGTTCGGATCGTGGAAGCTGATGTTCGTCGACGCGGAACCTTGCGAATGACCTTCGTACACGTCGTTTCCGCCGTAATTAAACAGAACGCCGATTCCGGCCTGGGCGGCGCAGCCCTGTGCGAGTCCGCCCGTGGCGCTAAAAATATCGTTCCCGGCGAAATCGCACAAAAACGCGGTCGATAAATCATGGGCGTGACCGCTGCCCTGGGTCGTTCCCGCGTACAGGTCGTCCCCTTCGTCGTCGAACAGGAAACCGAGCGCGTAGTGGCAGGCGAATCCGTTTCCGTATTGTTGCCAGGGAGCTTCGGTTCTGGTACCACCCTCGAACGCCTCCCTCGTCGAACCGAGCCGTTGGTCGTTGCCGCTGAAATCACGAGCCGCACCGACGCCGAACCAGTAACCACCGCCGTGCGCGAAATAGTCGAATTCGTAGGTGTCGTCGCCGTGTCCGTCCAAAAGAAGCCCGATGCCGCCGTTGGCGACCTGCCGGATTCCCGCGCCCACGCCTTGCCCCCAGGCGTCATAGCCGGGATGTTCCGGGTACGAAGAGCGATAGAGTCCGCCGAGATAATAAGTGTCATCCCCTTCGGAATCTTCGAGAACGCCGAAACCGCCGGGGTGCCCGAACCCTTGCGCCCAAAGCGCGGCCCGGTACCGGTCGCTTCCGGACTTGTCGATCAGCATTCCGATTCCCCCCAACGCACTCCCCTGCGCTCTTCGTTTGGCGGTGTATTGGTCGTTTCCCGAATAATCGATCAGAATTCCAACACCGCCGAGCGTTGCGCCTTGGGCGAGATCTTCGGCCCGATAGGTGTCGTCTCCGGCGAGATCAAGCAGCATCGAAACGCCGAGGATCGAGCTTCCTTGAATGCCGGGTTTCGTTCCCCGGTAGGTGTCATCCCCTTCCAGGTCGATGATTACGAATACCGGCCGGTCCAGGTCGCAGGTTCCTTCGATGTAAGTATCGTTTCCGCCGAGGTCGATCACGCAAATCACGTTTTTCATAGCATCAAGCCGGTACACGTTGTCTTCACGTCCGCCGATGATGATGTCGCCGTTTGGCGTGGAGATTCGCTGCACTTTGTTTCCGTCCATCAGGGAAACCGGATACGCATCCTCCGGCAGTGAAGCGAGTTGCGACAAAAGCTCACGGTCGGTCAAGGGAAGGAGCGATTCGGCGGCGTTGTGCATGCTGCCCCGGTCGATTTTCAATAGCAGTGAACACAATTCCCTGGCATACGAACGAGACTTGATCGTGTGGCCGTTCTCACTGCTGAAAGTCGGATACAAATCCTGTTTCAGTTTTTGGATTTCTCCCGAGGAAAGCGTTGCGACGGCTTTGTTGTGATACCTGCGCGCCTCTGCAAGAGCCTGTTTGATTTTCTCGACCGCTTGTTCGGGCGATTCGGTTTTCGAGAAACGGATGCCGCCGTCGGTCCGGGAAGCGACGTCGAGTTTTTCCCGCATCCGGGTCAACGTTGTCGTAAGATCATTGGCGTCACCGTTGAGACCGTCGTGAATTGTTCGCGTGAACCGTTCCAACTCGAACACCGAGTCGAGCGGATTGCGGAACAGATAATCGTACCATGACAACGTCCAGCGACCGTTGATTTCGCTTCCTGTTTGATACCGGTATGATTCATCGAGGATTTTCGCGGAATAATTTCGGTACGCGGCGTAGCGATCGTTCAAATGGCGCTGAGTCAATCCGTTTCGAATTTCATCGTACATCAACCGCAGTTTTTCCGCACCGTCGTTCGCAGAATCAGAATCAGAGCGGGAAGCGTAAGCGAGCGCACTTCCTTCCACATCTCCAACCGAATGAACCGCATTCTCCGGCGTCAAGTCCCGAAGATTCTCCTTAGCGACAATCCGAACGCGGACCAGACCGCAGAAAAACACGAGCCCAAGCAGGGCGATTAAACAAACTTTTTTCATCATCGATTCCTTTCCATAAGTTTCGGATCGAACCAGCCGGTCGACCCTGTCAAGCGTACTGAAACGAGC
>JAVBTU010000279.1:0-7758 GCA_031556015.1 Thermoguttaceae bacterium | reverse complement strand
GTGGGCGGCAAAGAGCCGGATTTTGTGCACGAATTCCGGCGGCACCTTTTCCCCGGCGAGGTCGAGCCCCAAAAACGGCTGAACCTGCGACATCGCGATGCAGATCGCGATCCCGGACGTGAATCCCAACGTAACCGGATAAGGAATGTATTTGATGAGCTTTCCGAGTCCTGAAATCCCCATTGCGACCAGCATGATTCCGGCCATAATCGTCGCGATGAGTAGTCCTTCGACCCCTTCCCGTTGGACAATGCCGTAAACGATGATGATAAACGCCCCGGTCGGTCCGCCGATCTGGACGCGGCTGCCGCTGAAAACGGATATGAGAAAGCCGGCAATGATCGCGGTATAGAGCCCCTGTTCCGGCGTAACCCCCGACGCAATCCCGAACGCGATCGCAAGCGGAAGCGCAACGATCCCGGTGATCGTTCCCGCCGTCAAGTCGCTCAGAAACGTCCGAAATTTATACCCCTCTTTAAGTACGGATATAAGCTGGGGTTGGAAGTTGTCGCGGATTTGCCGAAAAAAGGTCTTTCCCATGTCAATAAAAGGGACGCGTCACAGAAAAAAGAATTGTGGAGAATGGCAAAGAGTACGCTCTTTTTGATAATACGCAAGCCCGGAAAAGATTATTTGTGAGTAAATAACCGGCATGGGTTGAATAATCGGTATTTTTCTGTTAGAAAATGAGTTGAGTTTCCTTTTTCGTCCGTTCGGTTTTCAGATACAGTCCCATGATGAATCTCTCGTTGAAAAGAATCTGCATACTCTCCCTGCTTGTTTCCTTTGTCTTTTTGACCGGTTGTCCTCCGCAAAGGCCGGCGAAGAGAGAAAAGAAAGAGAAAAAGCCGGTTGCGCAAGAAACCGCGAAACCCGAAGCGAAAAAAGCCGCCGTGAAACCGGCTCCGAAACCGGCCGCCAAGCCCGCTCCCACGCCGGCCGCCAAACCGAAAGCTCCGGCCGCGCCGCAGCCGACCGCCGCGGAGAAAGACGTGATCGCGCTGGTCGATAAACTCGGGAAAGAACGGAATTCCTACAAAGGAAACGCTGCGAGAGTCATTAACGAACTGAATATCAATACCGACGTCCTGACCTTGGACGACGTGAAATTGATCGCGAAGTTGGTTGGTTTGGAAAAACTTTCGTTCACCGATTGTCGCGACTTCTCCGACGAATACGCCAAAGAGCTGCTTCCGCTGAAAGATTCGCTGACGACCTTGAAAATCGGGAACAGCCGGATCACAAACGACGCCGCGGAAACGATTTCGGAATTTTCCAACCTCGTCGAATTGAATCTCGAGAAAAACGTCGGAATCAAAGACGGAGCCTGCAAATTCCTCGCGAAGATGGAAAAGTTGGAGCGGTTGAACTTGATTTACACCGGTATCACGGAAACCGGACTGCTCCAAATTCGTAAGATTCCGAATCTCAAAGCGCTCGACCTTCGCGGCTGCACGATCATCGCCGACAACGGCATGAAGAGCGTTGCGAGAATCAAGACGCTCAAATCGTTCCAGCACTTCAGCAACAGCGTCTCCGACGCCGGACTCGAGGAATTAACCGCCGCGGAGGGGATCGAGTCGCTTTTCCTCCAGGACTTCCGGTTGACGGACCAGGCGGGCCAGTCGTTGAAAAAATTCAAACACCTGACCAGCTTGATCCTGTTCCGGTGCGGCGAATTCGGTTCGCAAGGACTCCTGGATCTCAAGGGAATGCCGTTGACCCGATTGACGCTTCGCGGTTTGCCGACGGTCGGCAACGACGGGTTCGAAGTTTTCCGCGATCTGCCGTCGCTCAAACGGCTCTACTTGACGGAAATGGACGCGATCAGCGACGCGGGTTTCGTGCCGATCGCCGAATTGAAAAATCTGGAAGTACTCGAAGTGGAAATCGTCGGTATTACCGATGAAGCCCTCAAGTCGATCGCCAAACTGCAAAATCTCAAGGAACTCAAGTTGCGGACCGTCGGTATCACCAACGCCGGTTTGGAGGAGATCATGAAATTGCCGAAACTGACTTCGCTGCAATTGCTCGATAACGCCAACCTCGACGATGCCGCGGCGAAAAAGACGCTTGAATCGAAGAACTACAAGGTTCTTAAAGTCGGGCAAACCAAAGGGGAAATGCAGGAGTAGAGATTTGCCGGTTTTACCCGGTTTTACCCGGGGATTTACATCCCCGGCTCTTGATATGACAAAAAAATTTGGAATCGTCGGTTGCGGAATGATCGCCGGGTTTCATGCGAAAGCGATCGCGGAAATCGGCGGCAAACTCGTCGCGTGTTTTGACCATGTACCGCAATCGGCGGATCGGCTCGCGCAAACGATCGGTTGCCGGGCGTATTACGATTTGAGACCGTTCCTTGCCGACAAGGACATCGAAATCGTGACGATCTGTACGCCGAGCGGCGCACACCAAGATCCCGCCGTACTTGCCGCGGAAGCCGGGAAGCACGTCGTCGTGGAAAAGCCGCTCGAAATCACGCTGGAGCGTTGCGACAAGATCATTTCCGCCTGTGAAAAAGCGGGAGTCGTACTCGCGACGATTTTTCCGTCCCGATTTCACCAAAGCGCCCGACAACTCAAAACGGCGGTCGAGGCGGGCCGGTTCGGGAAACTTTCGCTCGGCGACGCGATTGTCAAGTGGTATCGGACCCAGGAGTATTACGACAGCGGCGTCTGGCGGGGAACTTGGGAATTCGACGGCGGCGGCGCTTTGATGAATCAGGCGATTCACAGCGTCGACCTGCTCCTTTGGCTCATGGGACCGGTCGCGGAAATCACGGCACAAACGGCATTGTTGGCTCACCAGCGGATCGAAGTCGAGGATACCGCCGTTGCAACGGTTCGTTTTCAAAACGGCGCCTTGGGAATCATCGAGGCGAGTACGGCCGCGTATCCCGGCGCTTTGAAACGGATAGAAATTCACGGTTCGACCGGCTCCGCGGTGATCGAAGAGGAAGACATCGTTAAATGGGACTTTCAGGCATCCCGACCGGAGGACGCGGAGATTCGTGAAAAAATGACGCTGAAAATTTCCGGCGGCGGCGGAGCGGCGGACCCGGCGGCGATCGGACACCACGGACACGCGATGCTTTTCGCCGACGTCGTTCGAGCGATCGAAACCGGCGAAAAACCGCTGATCGACGGACACGAAGGACGTCGAAGCGTCGAAGTAATCCGCGGAATCTACGACTCCGCCAAGTCGGGTCATACCGTCAAAATTCAAAATCAATAATCGCCTAAAACTCCGACTCTTTCGATTGCGGAGTTCTCTCTTTCGTCGCGGCTTCCAGATCGTCTTCGATGCCGTTGACCCCTTTCTTGAATTCGACGACGCTTTTGCCGAGCGAACGCATGACTTGGGGAAGTCGATTTCCGAACAAGAGCAAGCCGACCCCGGCGATCACGACCAGTTCCATCGGACCCGGAGTGAGCCAACCCAATAATACATGAAGTGTGGACATTGTTTTTCAGAGGAAAAAGGTGAATAATAAACGGAAAAACCGAGGGGACCGTCCTATAACGGTACAGTTGCCGAACGTGTGCCCGCCTACCATAACAGCGAAATCGCCCGGAGTACCTGGCGGACTTCCGATACGCTGGAGGAATCGAAATGTTTATTTTCTCCGAGTTGTGTCAAAACGTCGGCGTGCATTTTTCTTTCAATCGAAGCGTTGAAAAAATAGAGAATGAACGAAACGGCAAGCAAAGCGTAGCTGAAAACAATCGCGGGAACCGACGACGTAACGAAGCCCGCCGGAAGCGTAAACGCGACGATCCAAAAACAAGCCGTGTAAAGGAGGATCGTCAGTTTCCAAGTGGACAACGTATTGGTCTGGTGCGTGTCGAGCAGGGCGTGTCCCGCTTTCTGCAAGGCGGTTCCGACCGACAGCAGGTTCGCTTCATCATGAATTTTCGGAGAAAGAAAGAGCTTCTTCTGCTCCGAATCGTAGGTGGAATAGGAAAAATCATCCCATTTTTCAACGGGAATATCCTTGGCTCCCCCGGATTGAAGGACCTGTTTCGCCGTTTCCGCCGCGCTGAGAGGAACGGTTTTGGTCGCCGCTTGTCGTGAAATCTTGACGGCCCAAAGTTGGAGGGCCAAAAAATAGGCAATAATCGGAAGGACCGGAACCATCGCAAGGAGGCCGATCGGAATATCGAATGCAAATAACATGAAATGAAAATCTCCCTGGAAAAATATCAAAAGAACGAACGGAGCCGCAGCGCAAGCGCGCACCCCGAAATCGAAACGTTTTCCAGGAAGAAATCAAACGATTAACGACCGGTTCCAAAGATAGAGAGGATCTTTCAGGAGACTTTCAAGCGACGCGTTGCCGGCGGTCCGATAAAAGGAGCGGTCCCCTTCGTTGGCAAAGAGCGGCCGGACGTTTGCAGTACAGGAAGAAACGCGACTTTTGGAATCTTGAAGCGTTCGGAGCGAATCCACGATTCGAAAATTCTCATTCTCCTGAAAAGCCGTCGGAGTTTCTTTCGAATCCCCCGGAACGAGAACCGCCGTGGACGCCGTTTGCGGCGAAAGATCGACCTTCGCGCGAGCGCACTGCGTCCCTCCATCTCGGCAAAACGCCAAGAGGGCGAGCAGTGCCAAATACGACACGACCAACGGCGTCTTTCTCCAAGAACGAAAGACATGCATCGGAAAAAGGGAATTTTCGACGAAATGTGACACGGAACCGGCAAACGAAGAAACCACCGAACTGACACGAGCGATAATAGCACTTGCGCGACTTCATGTCAATCGCGGTCCGACAATCCGGAGCGGTTTGCCCCTTCTCATCGTTTTCGTGGAGGGGTATACTCGTCTCGTTCCGATTTTTCCTACAGCCTACAGTCTCGACAGTCGTATGCCGCAAAAGATCAATCAACCGGATTTATTTCCTCAGCAGGGGATCACGATCGCCGAGTTTTTCGGACGAATTTCCAGCGGTGAGACGGGAATCAGCATTTGCCGCATCACCAGCGGGGCCGGTTGGTCGGAGCCGCGACAGCGTCCGGATTTCGACGAGTACACGATCCTGCTCAACGGCTCGCTGCACTTGACCGCGGAAGACGGAGCGACGACCGTCGTTCGAGCCGGTGAAGCGGTTTTCGTGCCCAAGGGGGAATCGGTCCGATACAGTTCGCCGGAGGAACCCGGGGCCGATTACATTGCCGTTTGCGTTCCCGCTTTCTCGATGGATCTGGCCAACCGGGATCCGGAATGATAATCGTTTCATTTGTTGCCGCACCATGCAAGACGTTTCCGAAATTCTCAAGAAAGTCCGACGGATCGAAATCATCGCCGATCGGGCGGTCGACGAACTTTTGGCCGGACAATATAAAAGCGTTTTTCGCGGGCAAGGAATGGAGTTCAACGAAGTGCGCGAGTACGAGCCGGGGGACGATGTTCGCTTGATCGATTGGAACGTGACCGCCCGGGAAGGAAAACCGTTCATCAAACGATTTTCCGAAGAGCGGGAATTGTCCCTCCTGTTTTTGGTCGACGTTTCCGCTTCGGGAACGTTCGGATCGAATCGTTCGAAATGGGATGCGGCGTTGGAATTGACGGCGACGCTCATGTTCTCCGCGCTCAAAAACGGCGACAAGGTCGGCTTGATCACGTTTTGCGACAAGATCGAAAAGCATTTCGCTCCACGAAAAGGAAAAGGCAATGTTTTACGGCTGATTCGGGAACTTATCGCCTGTGAGCCGGTTCGGGCGGCGAGCGATCTGGATTCCGTTTTGGAATACGTTTCGAAAACGGAAAAGCGCCGGAGCGTGATTTTCATGGTCAGCGACTTCCTGATTCCGAACCTGACCGAGCCGCCCAAGCCGCGAAAGAAGGAAGCCGGTTTGGTTTTGCTCCGGACGTTTTATCAAGGGATCAGCCGGGAAATCAGGGCGGAATACGACCGGCTCGGCGACCTGAACCGGACGTCCCATCGGGCCCTGTCGCTTTGCGGGCGGCGTCACGATCTGATCGCCATGTCGGTGATCGATCCGCGGGAATTGTCGATCCCGAACGTCGGATTTTTGGGACTCACGGACGCCGAAACGGGCGAGTACGTCGCCGTGGACACAGGCAACCGGAAGGTACGCGATTGGCTGACGCAAAACCTGACGCTTCGCCAAAAGCAGATTACCGACACGCTCCGCAAAGCGGGCGTCGATCAACTCCAAGTGCTGACGAACGAAGACACGCTCTCCAACCTGCGGCGTTTCTTCCGCATGAGGGAACGAAGGTTCCGGTAGTTTCCGTCTCGTTCGGCTTCACGGTTTTCGCTCCAATTTCATTTCCAGCAGTTCGGATTTTCGTTCGACGGTCAACAGGATCGGCGTTTCTTTTTCCACGGCGAGCAGTTGCGTTTCGACGGCGCCGCGGGACGGCGTCAAGCGGTTGTTGACCATCACGATCAAATCGTCCGGGCGAAGGCCGAGCTTTTCCGCTTCGCTCCCGGTCCGAACCGAATCGATGAACGGCGGTGTACGGTTCGCGACATTCGAGACCAAAATGATCCCGAGCCCCCGCAAAATTCGCTCCGCGTCCGAGGGGAGCGGCGGCAACTCCGGCTTGTCGGAAATCGCGATCAGGGACGGCTTACGTTGACCGGTCGTTTCGGTTGTCAAGATGGTTTTCACCTTTTCATACACCTCGCGACCGGGCAGTACGAAATTGAACCAGGTGTTGTTCTCGGCGTTTTTCAACTCTTTGCCGATCAGTCCGACGAATCGGCCCGAGTCGCGAAGGACGACCGCCCCTCCCTTGGCGCCGGGATTGTTCGTAATGGCGTCAACGACGTAAACGGGCCCCTTGTACGTCGTCGCAAACGCTCCCCGCCGGGCTCGAAGCGACGTCCGTGCGGCGATGATTCCCTGTTGGAACGAGACCGGTTCGTTGCCCGTCGCGATATTGTACGGGTTCGAAGCCGCGTAAATCCGGTCGCCGATACGAATCGAATCGTCGAAACCGGAAAGGTCGGAAATCGCATCCGGGCGGCTCTGTTTCACGGAATTTCCATAGAGTTCCTTCAGGTCGAAACACGGAAGATTGTCGACATCGATTTTCAACACCGCGATTTCCATCGTCGGATCGGCCGCGACCAGACTTGCTTCGTACCGACGACCGTTGTCGAGGATTACGACCAGCGGATCCGCTTCGAGAACGGAACTGCTCACCGTCAAGATATGGCCGAGCGGAGTGATGAGACAGCCGGTTTGATACCCCTGCATTCCCCGCAATCCGCCGGCGCCGTAGATTTTGACAATCTTTTGACGGACATGATCGATCACGGGGGAGGTGGTGCTCGAAAGTATTGTCGGGACCATAGGTCCCGGCTCGTTTTCGACCTGTCCTTTCAACACAAATTTCGCGAAGGGCGTGGAGCCGTTGCGGACGCCCATCTCGGCGAGCGAGCCGTTTTGATACCGGAATCGAATTTCACTGGGAAAACGGTTTTCCATCGAATAGAATTCGATCATTTCGATCCGGCCGGTTACGGGATCGAAATAGAGCCGCGCCCGGACGATGCGCCAAATCACGGACACCACGTCGTAGAGTTTATCGAAGTTTCCGTCCAGCGGAGCGGTTCCGACGTACAGCACCTCGCCGAAGTCCGGCTTTTCGCTGGTCGCCAATTTGTACATCAGATACATCGCGGGAAAGAGCCCGCCGCTGCCGACCGGTTCCTGGAAATACGAGATCGGATCGATTTTCGAATCCTCGTCGAGACTTTCGTGCGGATTCCAGGAAAGC
>JAVBTU010000113.1:0-6146 GCA_031556015.1 Thermoguttaceae bacterium | reverse complement strand
GGGATTGCGGCCATAATGTGAGAAGTTGTATTTTGTTCGATCGACTTTCTTTGAGGAGCGAATTCATGAAATATTGTGCGTTGACTCTGTTCGGTTGTTTGGCCTGTCTTTCGTCGGTCTTGGCCGCGGAGCCGTCCTGGCCGGTTTTTCACGGCCCCAAAGGAGACAATATCTCCACGGAAACCGGCCTGTTGACTTCCTGGCCGGAGGGCGGTCCGAAGCTCCTTTGGAGAATCGAGACTCTCGGCAACGGGATCGCGGGCTATTCGACCGTCGCGATTGCCGACGGGAAAATCTATACCAGCGGAAATGTCGAAGAAAACGGTGAGACGTATTCCACCGTTTTCTGTCTTGACGAGAAAGACGGCAAAACTCTCTGGACCTACAAAAACGGCCCCGCTTGGACGAATGCCCGCAATTTCCCGGGAACCCGCTCGACTCCGACCCTCGACGGAGATTACGTGTACGACGAATCGCCGCTGGGACAAGTCGTCTGCCTGGAGAAAAACACCGGAAAAATGGTATGGACGAAAAACATTCTCGCCGATTTTGAGGGGAAAAATATCATCTGGGCGCTCGCCGAATCGGTCATCATCGACGGCGACAACCTGATTTGCTCGCCCGGTGGCGTCAAGGCGAGCGTCGTCGCCCTGAACAAGAAAACCGGCGACGTCGTTTGGACGACTCCGAGTATCGGACAACTGGCCGGTTATGCGACGCCGTACATTTTCGAGTTCGAAGGCCGGCGAATCATCGCCGTGATGACGGAGAAGGGCGGACTTTGTGCCGACGCGAAAACGGGGAAACTCCTGTTCGATTTCCCGCACCAGACGAAATACGACATCAACGCGACGATGCCGAGCTATTCCGACGGAACCCTGTACATCACTTCCGGATACGGAACCGGTTCGGAACTTCTGAAACTGATCCGCGACGGCGACGGTGTCAAGTACGAACAGGTTTGGGAAAACAAGAAACTCGACAACCAGCATGGTGGTGTCATCTCGCTCGACGGGTACATTTACGGAACGTCCATGGATTACAAGGGCGGAGTTTGGATCTGCCAGCGACGGAGCGACGGTGAAATCGTCTGGGAAAATCGCGGCGTCGGCAAAGGATGCTGCGCTTACGCGGACGGCATGATTTACGGCATGGATGAAAAAAGCGGTACCGTCGGCCTGTTCAAGGCGTCGCCGGAAAAATACGAAGAATTCGGTCGTTTCCAGCTTCCCGAGGAGGGGGAAGGAATGTACTGGGCCCACCCGGTTATCTGCGGCAAACGGTTGTACCTCCGCCATGCCGGATTCTTGTATTGTTATGATATCGCCCAAAAATAAGGACACCATGAAATCTATAACAGCAATCCTGTTCCTTCTCGTATTGACGCCGTGCGTTTTCGGAGCGGTTTTGTCCTATCCGGGCGAGCTGTTGCGAAACGATCCGTTTGAAGAGGACGCGCAATCCTTGTTTCCCGCCGGAGCGAGCGGGAATGCGGTCACGGTCGACTACGTTCCCGACGGGAAAATCGCCGATCCGGACTCGGTGTTCGCCGGATTCACGCAGGACGGAGCAAGTGAAAAGAACAAACTGGTGTTCAAAAACGGCCGTGTCACCCGCTACGTTTTGGGCGGCTTTTCACTCCAGGGAGACGTGAAAGCGAATTCGGTCGTCTTCTCCGACGGCCTCGCCGCCGATGCCGCGATCGCAAAACTTTGCGGCGGGCAAACGAAAAACGGCGACGCGAACGAAAACTCCGCGACGATTTCCGGCGGTCGGATCGTCGGCGACGTTTACGGCGGCGACGCCGACGGCGACGGGAATGCGAGTGAAAACTCCGTCAAAATCAGCAACGGTAAATTTTCGGGTTTCGTCAACGGCGGCGGTGTCAGCGGAGTCGGAATCGCCAGGAAAAACCGGGTCGCTATTTCCGGAGGGACCGTCGCGATGGGGGTCGCCGGCGGATTCGCTCATGTCGCCGGCGTTCTGCCGGTCGACAAGGAGAACAAAAAGGACGAGGAAAAAACGAATTCCGTTCTCGAAAACGTCGTCAAGATTTCCGGCAGGGCCGAAATCGACGGCAACGTCTCCGGCGGATTCGTTCTCGACTCGAACGGCTCGGTCAAAAAGAACACAGTTGATATTTCCGGCGGCACGATTCGGGGAACCGTGTACGGAGGCCGGGCCTTCAACGGTGAGGCGAGCGGAAATACGGTCGTGATTTCCGGCGGAGCGATCAAGGACCGCAACGGAGGTTTCAGCCCGGTGTACGCCGGATTCGTCGAAGAGGCGGAAAACAACGGTCGTGCAATCGGCAACGCCGTCGTGATTTCCGGT
This sequence comes from Thermoguttaceae bacterium, assembly GCA_031556015.1. GTDB lineage: Bacteria > Planctomycetota > Planctomycetia > Pirellulales > Thermoguttaceae > JAVBSX01. Next base: position 3,812 of record JAVBTU010000113.1, on the reverse strand, counting down.
TCGCCCGCCCTGGAAACGATCACGCTTCACGGCAACAACCTGCCGACTTGGAAAACGGACGGAAACACGTTGTCTTTCAAAGGATTTCGTGGCACCATTCACGGCCTGTCGCGTTTCCAGGACATCGAGATCGACCGGGAGAGCGTCGTGACCGTCGACGGCGACGGTCCGCACGAAATTTTCAACCTGAACAACCGGGGGCGAATCGTGTTCAAAAACGGCAAAGCGACGGTCCACGGCAAAGTCGACGGCAATCCGATCGAGTAAGAAACCGTCGGGAATTGCGTGGTTCAAGTATTACCGGCCCCAAGCGCAGCCGCTCCTGATCCGGCAACCCGACTTCCTCGTACGGAAATGCACTTCGACCGGAAGCGTGTCGCTTCACCGCGGATCAGGCTTCCGCTCGAATGACACCAAACAACGAGGATGCAGCCGGAGGGAAGTCGAACGGCAAATGCGCCAACTAGTTTGACACTGCTTCCAGGCGGTGTTTGAGTTGACCGTACCACGACGTTTTACACCACGTGGACCACAATCCGTTTACGACGTGTGCGTCGATTATCGGGGCGGTTTGTGCCGTTGATTGCCGCTTTCGGTTCGTGTACAATGCGCGGCGAACCGGGAAAATGAAAATATGGCGACACCTATCCACGAAACTCCGACCAAAGCGGTCGTACTCCTGTCCGGCGGGCTCGACTCCACGACGGTCGCCGCGATTGCCAAGGCCAAGGGGCGGGAGCTTTTCGCTCTCACGATCGACTACAACCAGCGGCATCGACTCGAATTGGAAGCCGCCGATCGGGTTGCACGATTTTTCGGAATCGAGAATCGGATCGTTTTGCCGCTCGATTTGCGGCTTTTCGGCGGTAGTTCGCTCACGACTTCCCTCGACGTTCCGAAAGACGTTCCGCTCCACGGGATCGGTCGTTCCGTTCCGAACACGTATGTCCCGGCGAGGAATACCGTGTTTCTTTCCCTCGCGCTCGCCTATGCGGAAGCGGTCGGAGCCGGGGAAATTTACATCGGCATCTCTTCGGTCGACTCGAGCGGCTATCCGGACTGTCGGCCGGAGTTTCTGGACGCCTTCCGAGACCTGGCCGACGTTGCGACGAAAGTCGGCTGTGAAGCGGGTTCGCAAGGAATCCGAGTCCTTGCTCCGATCCTGCACATGAGCAAAGCCGAAACGATTCGCCGAGGACTCGAGCTCCGCGTCGATTACGGGCTAACTTGGACCTGTTACGATCCGACGCCCACCGGTCTCGGTTGCGGTCGCTGCGAATCGTGCCTGCTCCGCCTCGAAGCCTTCCGCGAAGCCGGGATCGTCGATCCGCTGAAATACGAAGGGAAATGAAAAACAAGCGTCAATGTTCGCTCGCGTTTTCCCGGTCTGTTGGATTTCTCGTTTCTCCTTGAAAAAATGCCTTTTCAAATTCCCTTGGACGAACTCGAATTTACGTTCGTTCGCAGTTCCGGACCGGGAGGACAGAACGTCAACAAAGTTTCCAGCAAAGCGCAATTGCGCTGGAATCCCCGATCCAGTGGGCTGCTTGCTCCTGAAGTTTTAAAGCGATTGGAAACGCTTTTCCCCGCTCACTTCACGAAAGACGGAGAATTGATTCTCACGAGCCAAAAGACGCGGGACCAACTCAAAAACCGGGAAGATTGTCTTGAAAAACTCCGCAATATGATTCTCGAAGCGGAAAAAATTCCGAAACCGCGCATCCCGACCAAACGGACGAAAAGTTCAATTCGCAGGCGACTGGAAAACAAAGAAAAAAATTCGCAAAAGAAACAAGGACGTAAACCGATCTCCGGGAGCGAATAATTTGGAGCGCGGCCAAGGGGCGGTCCGGTATCGTTTGCAGCGTCTCCTTCCGCTTTGCGCATCCACACGCTCCAAAATCACCGTTGAACGAATCCCTGTCGGCGGTATAATTGCGGGGAATCGTTTTTCTCCTTACTTTTCCGTAGACCGACATGGATCAATACTATTCCGGCGAAAGTCTTTCCCAGGATATCGTTCACGGATTTATTCCGATCTGTTCCCCGACCCCCGACGACGAGCCTGGGGAAAAGACGGAGCGGGACCTGATCGACACGCCGTGGGTCCAGCGGTTGCGGCAGATTTATCAATTGCAAACGTCGTGGTTCGTCTATCCGACGGCGGAACACACCCGCTTTCAACATTCGCTCGGAGCGATGCACTTGGCGAGTCGGGCGATCGAACAGCTCTATCCGAGCCTTCAGAGGGAAACGATCGGGTCGAGGAATCTGCCGAGCCGTCCTTACATCGAATCGCTTTTGCGGATCGCGGCACTGTTGCACGACGTTGGGCATGGTCCGTTCGGGCATTTTTTCGACTCACATTTTCTTGTCGACTTCGGATTGACCCACGAAAAACTCGGCGCGATCATCATCCAACGTGAACTGGGCGACCTGATCCGCGCGATTCGTCGCAGTCCCAGAGGTCGGTTTTTGCCGAGCGAAATTCTCGATCCGGCCCAGGTCGCGTTTCTGATCGTTCGCCCGGAAAAGGAAGACGCCGAAGGGGTTCCGAAATGGTTGCGGCTTTTGCGAACGCTCTTTTGCGGACTGTACACGGTCGACAACATGGATTTCGTTCTCCGCGACGCTTATTTTACCGGCGTGAATCGCTCCGGATTCAACATCGACCGGCTGCTGCATTACACGTTTTTTTCGCCGCAAGGTTTGACGATCCACCAGAAAGGTTTTTCGACGCTCACGCAATTCCTGACCGTTCGCGCGGAGCTTTTTCGGTCCGTTTATTTCCATCGGACCGTTCGAGCCGTCGACCTGACGCTCGCGGATCTTTTCGAGCAAAGCAAGCCGTTTTTATTTCCGATCCGTGAATTCAGCGGCGCCAACTCCAATCGCAACCCGGCGGAAAACCTCGACGAATACCGTTTCCTGACCGACCGGACATTCATGACGGAGGTCGCGTTTTGGAGCCGTTCGGAGCATCCGGAAAAACGGCAACTCGGCAAGCAATGGGACGCATTTTTACGTCGCGAAATTCCGTGGAAAGTCGCCGCGGAAACGACCGCGATCTTTCAGTCGGACGAAAAGGAGCGCTCGAGCATTTTTTCCAATCCGACGCTTTTCGAAACCGCGATCCGGGGAGCATTACCTCAGGAGCTTCGGGAAATCGAACTTCGGGTCGACATCGCGAGGCACTTGCACCGGCCCGGCAAGAATCTGCCGACGAAAAACCTCAATTTTTTGTACGACTCGAACACCGATCGCGTCCGCTCGCTGGAAGAAGAGGAAGTGTTCCGACACATCCCACAAAGTTTCAAGATTTGCCGCGTGTACACCAAACACGCCGAACACCGCAAAGCGGTCGCCGATTCGCTTTCGAAACTCCTCTCCGCGTCCGGCGGAGACGACTTGACGAACATGTGACACCTCATGCATCTTCATTTCGAAGGGAGCGTCCGGTTGGAGACGCTCCGTGATATCGCCGCCCGCAAAGGAATCGCCCCTCCCGGGGAAGAGACATATTCGTTCCGAAACTTTTCGGAATTCAACGCGATTTTTCCCGCGATTTTCAAACCGATCACGGAAGAAGACGATTTTTATGAATTGGCTTCGGCGTTTGCGGGCGATTTGGCCCGGCAGAAAATCACGTACTGCGAATCGTTTTGCGTTCCGTTGGCCCAGGTCCGGCGCGGAATACCGTTTGAAAAATTCTTCCCGCCGCTCATGGATGCGTTCGAGGAATCGCAGCGGAATCACGGCGTGGACATCCGTTTGATCTTCTCGATCATTCGGGCCGGAGGTATCACCGAATG
>JAVBTU010000521.1:0-5796 GCA_031556015.1 Thermoguttaceae bacterium | reverse complement strand
CATCCGTCGACCCGCTTCCAGTCGCCCAGCTTGCGGACGATCTTCTTCGGGATGTGCGGCTTTTTCTTCTTCATTTTGCGAAGCGTTTCCTTTTTTTAGGTGTTCCACTGTTCTTTTTTTCCCGCCAAGGTACTACCGGCTTTGAAATTCCCCCGGACCGTCCGCTTTTGGGGTCGCCGGTTCAAGAGAGTTAGTTTTTCCGTACCAGGTCCCGAACCGCATGAACCGACCGCAGCGGGCGCAGTCGAGCCGGATCGACCTCCCTGCGTGGATGGGAACCTCGACCGTTTCACCGGTTCCGCACTTTTCGCAAACGGTGTTCCGGTTGGCGTGTCGGAGATGTTTCACGATTTCCGGCTTGAAGGCCCGGATCAAATCCTGCAACTCGGAATCGGCGAAATCGGCGGGGTAATCAACCGAGAGCGTTCGGTCGGAACCCATCGAGAGTCTTATCCCGTTCGAGCGGATTTTTTCCATGAGGGTTGTGAGTTTCATTTCGTGAAAATTGGTCGGCGGAACGTGCTTATTTTTTCTGTTGTGGGGGCACATTTTTTTAAGAAATGTGACCACCCCTTCTGTATACTTATGTATAGGGGGTGAAAAAATCCCCCTGTCCAGGACCAAAAAATCCCCCTGTACAGGGGTGAAAATATCCCCCTGTTCAATCACATTGTTTCGGGGTCTTTTTGCTCTTGATTCTGTACCAGTATTTCGTCGGAGTACGGTCCTTTTTTCCCTTCTGTTCGACTCCTATCAAACCGGCGTCTGTCAGATTTATGATATGCTTCCGGAGCGTTTTACGGTCCTTAATGTTCAGGTCTTGCATGATCTTTGAATTGGCAAGATCGACGAATCCGTCAATATTGCCGTGTCTCCAGAAATAAGCCCACACGCCGAAATCGGCGACGCTCAATTCTTTTTCCTGAATCACTTTGTCCGCAACGTGGTTGATGGTTGCGTATCGATCCGCCGATGTGTTCTTGCTCAAAACATTCTCCTATTCTCGACCGGACATTCTTTTTCAGCCGGATTATCTTGTGTCTCACTTGCCTCGGCCCGTTGTTCTTCCTCCAGAATCGGCCCGAATCGAAACCGGTCGCCGATATGCCGGAGCGAGAGAGTCACTCCTCGCCGCCCGTTGCGGTTTTTTGCAATGCCCACCTCGATCACGCCGGTTTTCCTCTCGCTTTCAGCTTTTTCCCGGTTGGCGTTTTCTTCGCTATGGAGAAGCAGCACGATGTCGCCGTCTTGTTCGATCTGCCCCGATCCCTTCAGGTCGATCACGCGCGGACGTTCCTGCTTGGCCCCCTCGCGATTGATTTGCGTAAGCGTCACAATCGGGATCCCCAATCGGCGGGCCGCTCCCTTCAGAGCGGTCGAAACCGCCGATTTTCGCTCACGATCGTCTTTCCCTTCCCAATTGGCGACGGTCAGTTTGTCCAGTTGGTCGACGAAACACAACCGCAATTCGTTGTCTTTCATCCAGGCGGACAGGGAGAATTCCAAATCCTCGACACTCATCGTCGTCGCCTCGATAATGTGGAACGTCGATTGATCGAACTTATGCACGGCCTCGCAGATTTTTTTGGTTTGATATTGAGCCGCCTTATAGAACCCGTTGGCCACTTCCATCGGCACGTCGGAGAGATTGCAGACGATCCGCTGCATGATCTCCAGCCGGCTCATTTCCAACGTGACAAACACTGCGGGGACATTTTGATGAACCGACATATTGACCAACAGTTGACCCGCAAACGCCGTCTTACCGACGCTGGTTCGAGCCGCAAGGATGATCGATTGCCCCGGACGGAATCCGCCCATAAGAATTTTGTCCAGTTCCTCGAAGCCCGTCCCGACGACCGACGCGGTATCGGAATTGTCGATGTTTTGCATCACTTCAACCATCGCCTCGGATGCGGAGACGAACAAGTTTCTCGGCGCAGCCCGCTCCTGAAGAGTCCGCAGCTTCTCCGTCAGGACGTGAATTCTTTCGGTTTTCCCTTCCGTGGACTCACCGGCAAGAGCGATCAATTCCCGGCCGATTTCCTGACGTTGTCGATCAATGGATTTTTCCCGAACGATCCTCGCGTACAGAGTGGCGTGAGCGGCAACCGGGACTTCGGAAATGATTTCACCGAGATACGCTTCACCGCCGATTTCTTCAAGATCGCCGGTTTTCTCCAGGTAATCGAGCAAGGTCGTCAAATCGATTCCCGAACCGGCGTGATACATCTCGACCAACCGGCGGAACAATTTCCCGTGCGACTCGCGGTAGAAATCGGCGGCGTCAACCAAGGCCGTGATTTCGTCACACCGCTTCGGTTCAATGAGGATCGCCCCTAAAACTCCCTTTTCCGCGCCGAGGTTTTGCGGCGGCAAGTCGAGTAGGGATGCCTCATTCGCCCGGCTTGGACTCGCCGGTTTCTTACGCTGTAGCATCACGGCCCCCTTCCTTGTGATCCGGGAACATCCATTCCAACCGTTTGTGCGCCTCGGCGAGGAGCCGTTCACGTTCTTCACGGGAAAGCTCCTTGAGGCGATGGACGTTTTCCGGCCCCATTTTCGCCAAGGCGTCAAGCACCGCTTCGCCGATGGTCGGTCCCTTGGGAGTCGCCGGTTTCCTCTTAATCCGTTTCAAAACTACCCTCCGTGAGTTGCTTTCCCGTACATCCCGATCAGAGCCGCTTCGGCCCGGCCGTCGAGAAGGACTGTTTTGCCGCGATATTCTTTTCGGAAGAAATCGGCGTATTTCGGAAACAGTTCGATTGCTTTCTCAACCGACGCCGATTTATCCGCTTTGACAAGACCGTAATGTTTCTTCCACGAGTGCGGCGTTACGAATTGAACGGAAATCCCGTGAAGAGCGAACACGCTCCGCATGACGCCCCGTGAATCGAAAATCGGCCTTGCCGTCTTGATGCCGTTGCCGTGAACGATCAGCGATTCTTCGCAGAATACGGCGACTTCGGACGGATCGCGGTAGATCGCCGATTGAATGAGTTCGGACAGCTTCACGGCGTCAAGGCTGTTGAACGAACCGGTCTCGGTAATCAACGGCTTCAGGTCCCAAATGTCGAGTCCGTCCGGATTGAACACGGCAATCGCTCCTTTTTGGCCGGGATCGATGCCGACGATGGTTTTACGTTTCATGGTGTTATCTCCAGCCGTAGGCGACTTTCTTCTGGATCGCTTTCAGGGCAAGCATGGTTTTCGGATAGGTCGGCTGCCGTTTCGAGTGCTCGGCAGCCCGGCGGAACTTGCGAACCAAATCGGCGACTTCATCGTCAATCGATTCGAGCACCTTTTGGCCTTGGTGGTTGGGATAGCGTCCTTGGGCCATTTCCTCGATCGAAGACAGGGCCCAGTAACGCTCTTCGCGGTCCCGGTCTTCGAGCAATTCGCCGAGGGTCTTGACCATGTTGATAAACGATTCGAGATTCGGTACGCCGATTGCACAGTTTTCGGCACCGTATTTCTCGACAGCCTTGCTGTTGTTGGAAATCGAGCGTTCCATCCGTCCGATCACCTCGGTCGCGAACTCTCCGACCAAATCACGAAGCAGGGGGTGTGTTTGACGCCGCTCCAACACCCGGAGGTCCGCTCTGTACAAGCGGAGCACTTCGGGAATGCTGGGGTGTCTTATCAGTATTGTGTTTGTGGACATTTATTGATTGAGGGTGATTATTGATTCGTGGGCTGTCCGGAAAGAAAGCGTTTGAGTTCCGCGACAGGGTACAAAACTCTCGATCCGACGCGGCACGCTTGGATTTTCCCGGAGTCGGTCAAATTCCATAACGTTCGCTTCGAGATGCCAAGACTTCGGCTCGCTTCCTCGGCGGACAGCGAAAGACGTTCGACGACGGGAGCTTCGGTTTTCGGGTGGGGATTCACTTTGATTTTCATTTTCTTGCTCGGGCTGGAAAGAGTTTGCTTGCGGAATCACGCAGCCGCACGGAGCGGCAAACATGACACTATTAACGTAGATACATCGGTTTTCGTCAAGAAGAAATTGGCCTATCGCCCATGACGATGTTACGGTTTGCATGAGAAAGACACCGGATTTTCAAGCTTATCACGGCTGTAAGGCAAACGAATTTTGCCTTATCATGTTACGGTTTTAAAAAACTTCCAAGAGAAAGCCTATCGTCGCCGAATCAAGAAATCACCACGAGAGAAAGAGAATTACGGGGCCACAAGCGGCGTCGCAAAGATTTCGGTACTGTCGAAGTTTTGTCTTCTTTTGTTCAGTTCAGGAACAACATTACATTACAGTTGCGGAAAATTCAGGTGGGGCGATACCCTTTTTTAGGTTTCAAAGATTTGCGTAAATACTTACACCATCCTTTTTCGTTCTCCGATTCTTTCACCCAAACACCTCCGCGACTATCGACACCTGATAATCTTTTGTAGTGTACATACCCTCCGTTTGATTCCCGCCTTACTCTTCGCAAGGAAGCTTCGTGCAGTCCGGTAATTCTTGCCGCTTCTTTCACGTCGCACCATTCCCGCCAATCAATATCGTCTTCCGGAAATCGCGTCTCATCCCAAATGCCCCGCAATTCGTCTCTTGTGTACGTCTTTCGTTTTCGACGCTTTCGCGGTTTGAAAATATTGATAATGTCACTTATTTTGTTAATATCTCTGAAAATGAGGTAACGGCTGTAGGGGCCGATTTGGCCTATGTCTATTGACACCAACGCTTTTGCGGCGTCAAGGGCGTCCGCGTAGAAATCCAGCGGTGTAAGCGTGATAACTTTTTGGATTTCAATGCACCGCGGTCCGTTGTTTTTCGGTACTTTTAGCTTCCCATCACCTCCCTTCCACTGGTCAATCGATTTTTTCGGTCCCGTGAAAACGTACTGCGTACTCTTCAAATTTTTTGCCGGGTTTCTTTTTGATCGATAGCCATGCTGCCCGCCAAAGAAGTCGACAATAGACGCGATCGCTTTCGACGGAATTTTAGCCATGTATTCGGCGTAGACAACTTCATTGCTTGTTCTCCATCCAAGGGTTTTAGCGTAACGCAATCGCTTGAAAGAGATTTCGAGCCTCCAGTCGGAAGATTCCCTTTTTGCAGCTTTCATCATCAAGCCTCTCGAAGTTTCAAAGACCGGGCTGTTTGATCCGGCGAACGCTTCGAGTCGCCAACCGGAACAAACAACGAGGGGATCAATCCTCTACCCGAAAATCAAACCGGAAACCGTCGCTCCCGGTCGAAATCATCATAACACACGCCGATTCCTTGGCAATCGCTCCGAATCGGCTTTCCCATTTCGTTTCTGCGGCGTCAAACCGGCCCCGGTCGATGCTTTGGCCGGAACCGGCGTTGACGCCTTAAAACGCCTGTACGGGGCTCATGCCGATTCAGTACCCCAATTCGCCGTATGTTGGCAACTCCAAGTGAAAACGTTGCTCTTCCAGCCACTGCTCTTCGTCGTCGCCGGGTTCGGTGAGAAACTCCAACTCGATCCCGCACTCGCGTACCCGTTGCGTTGCTTCTTGGACGGTCGTATCATCGTTCCGCGTCATTGCGTCCAGGGCGAGAAGGAATCCACGGCAGGCGTAAGTCACGCTCCATTCCTTGCCCATGAGTTCTGGATCGACGACGGACGCTTTGACACCGTAACACAAAAGATCGCCGTAGATCAATTCCGATTCCGTCCATCGCTCCCGGGGAACGTGATGCCGAAAGAGTGTTTGAGCGGTCACGGCGAATCGAATGAAATCCATGTACACGGAAAGCATTCTGGCGAGTTGGTTGAATCGCGGTCCGTGAATCCATCGACCGCAGGCGTA
>JAVBTU010000095.1:0-5872 GCA_031556015.1 Thermoguttaceae bacterium | reverse complement strand
AAGCCTTTTCGCGGGGACGGCTCGAAGCGCATCTTGTCCAAGCGAAAAACGCCCTGTCGCGATTTCTGAAAGAGCATCCCGACCACGAGGAAGCGTACCTGGCGAACCGGAATCTCGGAAAACTGTTCCTGGAAGAATTGCGGAGGCTCACCGTCCGGATTCATGCGGCAGGTACGACCGAAACGCAAAAGGAAAATCTTCGCGCGCAGGCCGAAGCGAAGTACGCCGAAACGGAATCCGCGTTTCAGCGGGCGGAGCGGATCGCGTATGACACCGCGAAAAAACTTCGGGACGATCCGTTGACGAAAACCGATCCGGCCAGGACGGTCCAACGTGACGCCGCTTACATGAAGGTGCTGGAATCCCGCGTCCAGTTGGCCTCGCTTCCCCGGGATCGCGCGAAAATCTACGATTTCACGAGCGCCGAATTTCAACAATTCCTGGAACAGGCCGCTCTTCAAAGCGGAGAAGTCGCACGAAAATATGCCGGCTATACCGGTTCGCTTGATGCGAAATTGATGGAAGCGAAATCGTATTTCGAGCTGGGGAATTACTCCCAATCGCGAACACTGGTCAAGGAATTGAACGTCCTCAACGGCACGACGCCGCAGTTCCGGGCGATTCTCGCCGAGGCGCTGCCGCTGATGCTCGAGTTGAACCTGAAACAGCCGACGCCGGAGAATCTCGCCGACTCGCTCGAACGAATCCGACGTTGGACCGATTCGACCACGCCCGCGGTCCGGGGTGAAGCGTTTTACGCGAAAACGAACCTGCTCGTCGGTGCAACGTATTTGAAACTCGCGCAAGGAGAGAAAAACGCCGATTCCAAAAACGCGAGGGAGTATCACGCTCAGGCGGTCAAGTTTCTCAGCTCCGTTTCCATGGAATCGCCGGAGTCGAAAGAGGCGTTGAAGCTCCTCGCTCCACTCGGCGGCGTAATCGCCGACGCCGCAAACGGGTCGGACGAAACCGGAATGGAGACGGAGATTCCTGGAACGTTTACCGATGCGAAACTTCAGGCGGAGCGAAAATACCAGGAATTCCTGTTGGCTCAGCGAATGTTTTCCGAAACGGGCGAACCCCGTGAAAAAACGAAACAAAAAGCGTTTCGCGACCGATTGGCCGACCAGGCGATCCGGCTTTTCCGGAATGCGTTGGGATTTGACGACGCCGGGGAAAAGGTCGACGCCGACCAGCGCAACGCGATTCGAGTGAAATTGGCGACCGTCTATTGGGCGCTCGACCGCTGGGAAGAGGTGATCGTGATCGGCGATTATCTCATGACGCATTACGCCGCGACGTCTTTCGGACCGCTGGGTGCCGACCTGTCGATCAAGGCGGCCCGACGGCTGTTTCTCGAGGAGAAAGCGATTTCCGAAAAAATGCAAACACCGCCGGACCCGGCGACGCTGCGACGGATCGGGAAAACGTATGACACCATCGCGGCGCGGTGGGAGTCGTTCCCCGTCGGCCAGGAAGCCTTGTCGCTCCGGATCGAAACGGAACTGGACGCCGGGAGCCTGGAACAGGCGGAAAAATTCATCGACGCGATCGACGCCGATTCGGACAAGCGAGCGACGGCGGAACTCAAACTCGGCGCCGCGCTTTGGGCACTGTACGTCCAAAGCGAAGAACAGGACAAGCCGGATGCGCTTCTGGATCAGTCGCGATTCCACCTGGCTCGCGGATTCGAGGGAAAACGGAAAGAATTGAAGTCGGGCGCAAAAATCGACTTCACGACCGTGTCCGCCTGCCTGGTCGACGCGCAAATCGATCTGATTCGGAAAAATCCGACGCAGGCTCTTGCGCTGCTGGACGATCCCGATTTCGGTCCCCTGACGCTGCTTGAGCGGGAACGCATGAAAATCGAAACGCCGCCGGTTTTCGGTTCGCCCGATTGGAACGGTACGTTCAAGTCGCAAATCCTTACCGTTGCTCTGCGAGCTTCGCTCGACGCCGGCCGGTTCGACCGAATCGACGAACTGGTCGAAGCCCTCGATTCGCAGTTCGCCGAAGGAACGCCGGAAGAGCAGGGACGCCGGCTCGAAAATTATGTTGCGCTGGCTCGGTTGCTGGACGCCCGAATGCAATCGGTTTCGTCCGGCGCGAACTCGACGGAGCGGGAATCCGTCCTCAAAACGCTTGAGACACTCCTGGACCGAATCGATTCCCGAAAAGCGGAGGCGGACGATAAGACGCTCCTTTGGCTTGCCGACACGTATTATCGCTTGGGAGAAATCCTCGTGGAATCCTCGGGAATCGAGCCTGTCGCTCCTCCGGAAAAGGTGTTGGCGCATTTCCAGAAGACGGAATTGCTCTGCCTCGCCGTCCGGGAAAGGACCGGTTCGGCAAACGCCCCGCTGCGTTTCAAACTCGCCCTGGCGCTACGGGGGCAGGGACGCTACGGGGACGCTTATGAAATCCTCGCGGAGTTGATTCACGAATCGGAAAACCGGCTCGACGTCCAGATCGAAGCGGCGAAGACGCTCCAACTTTGGGGAGCGGCGGACAAGGACAATTACATCAAAGCGATCGTCGGAGACGCGAAGAAACAGGACGGCCAGTACGAAATCTGGGGCTGGAACGGTATTCTTCGCCGGGTTTCGCCGCGATTCGACCAATACAAATCGGAGTATTTCGAGGCGAATTACAACAAAGCGCTCTGCCGAGTCCTGCTCGCGCACAAGTTGACCGGTTCCGAAGCGAACACCATGCGCGAGGGGGCGACAAAAGACCTCACCCGTTTACGACAACTCCACCCCGACTTCGGCGGCGCCCCGTGGACCTCGCGGTTCCAGGTCCTGCGGGAGCAATTGGGACTGCCGTAACTCTGTGTCTTTTTTTACCGCGTGTTGGCCAAACACGGCAGGCAGTTGCTCTTGGATCGTTGCGTCGTGTACGTTCCCGAGGTGGTCGTTTTTCGGTTGGACGACGACGTGTAGGTATCGCCCAAACGCGCCCCGGCGGCGGACTTGGACGTGTTGCCCAAACGCGCTCCCGCCGAGCTGGTGGAACCGGCCGACCGGGTGAGAGTCGAGAGCGAATTGGATCGCTTCGCCGTTGTCTGCGAAGAACTGCGATACGCGCTGCTCGCGCTTTGCGAGGAGGAATAATGATGCCCGTTTCCGTATCTGAACCCGTAACCGCCTTGGACCGCCATGATAAACCTCAAAATCGTTAGAAATCCCCGTGAAAAATAAACCGTCAAAAGACTATAGGTTTCTTTTCAGGGAATGTCAAAACAATTTTGCAAAAGCGCCGCACACGAAGCTTGCGGAACAGGCAAACGTCAAGCCGAAGTTTCCCCCCGGGACGCCGCACACCGCTCTTTGCGGAGATAAAAGAAAAGAACATACGATTTCAGAGCGCCGAACGCGACCAGCGCAACCCCTAATGCGAGAGCGATATCCGTCGAATCCAGGGTCAATTCGTCCTTGATGCCCATGTATGCAAGAGAGAAGACCCAGAGAAACCAAGCGATTCCGATAATAGCAACGAAAGCAATCATTGTTCTGCTCGTTGCCTTGTAAGACAAAAACTTCTCCCGCTCCGTGAGATTATCTTCTCGAAAATACCAGTTCTCGGTCCCGGTTATTTTCGTCCACAAGCCGAATACGGTCCAGAGAATACATAACACCATTGTCCCTCCGAACACGATTAACGTATCGATATTCCGATCTTCAAATGGTTCTGGAAGCCATTGAATCGAAGTCACGGCAAGAAACCATGTCCAAAAAAACGCATAACTCAAGGTTTTCTTTTCAAATTCGCTCATACTAGCTTCCGGAAAAGGGGGCGGGACAATCCTTTTTCACGACAGCTTTGAATATAAAATATTCCTGTTATGATAACAAGAGTGGATAAAGAGCCGCATACGTAGCTTGCGGAGCAGGTACCGCTCCACCGCGGGAAAAGCCCCGCCGTCAACATAAGGGAATATGACCGACAAAATCACAATCCCCCCCGCAAAAATCCTCCTCGTCCGTCTCAGCGCGATCGGCGACGTCGTGCATGGGCTGCCGGTCGCCGTGGCGCTAAGAAAACGTTTTCCGCAAGCTCGGATCGCTTGGCTCGTCGAAGAGAAAATCGCGCCGCTCATTGAAAACCATCCTGCTTTGGATGAAATTTGGACCGTTCCCAAAGCGTGGATGAAGTCGTTCTCCACGATTCGGGACCTGCGAAAACGGCTCCGTGAATTCTCGCCGGATGTTGCGATCGATCTTCAGGGGCTGCTCAAAAGCTCGTTCGCCGCCTGGTTGTCCGGGGCGAAAACACGAATCGGGTTCGGCGGTAAAGACGGGCGTGAAGGAAGCCGCTGGCTGAACAACCGGCTCGTGACGCCGACCCGGGACCATGTGATCGACCGCAATCTTCAACTTTTGGAGCCGCTGGGCATCACGGATTGTGTCGTTGAATTTCAACTGCCGGAGAAACCGGAAGATCATGACGCCGCCGAAAAAATCCTCGCCGGGCTCGGCCTGACCGGCGCGTTCGCGGTACTCAACGTCGGAGCGGGTTGGGACTCGAAACTCTGGCGGGAAGACCGCTACGCCGAAGTCGCCCGGCATTTGAAAAGCAAACACGATCTCCCGTCGCTCGTCGTCTGGGCGGGACCGCGGGAGCAAGTCATGGCCGAACAGGTCGTCAAAGACGCCGGTGATGCCGCGATCCTCGCCCCGCGAACTTCGCTCGGGGAACTGGCGTCGATTTCCCGAAAAGCGGCGCTCTTCATCGGTTCCGATACGGGCCCGCTGCACATCGCGGTCGCCGTCGGGACACGCTGCGTCGGGCTGTACGGCCCCATGTCCGCCAAACGCAACGGGCCGTACGGCACCGCCAATCGTTCCGTGCAAATCCGGTCCCTGGAAGGAACGAATATCAATCCGCATCACGCCCCCCGCGACCTGATGGATGCGATCGAAGCCAAACACGTTCTCGACGCCTGCGAGGAGATTCTCTCGTCTTCGCGGCCTCCCGTTTCCGTTGACACCCTTCATGAGAAAGGAACACCATGATCCCCGTTGAAGCGATTACGAACCTGCAAAAATCGACCGTCGAACTCTGGCACCAGAACAAACCCGATCCGCAGGTCGACGGACTGTTGAAACTCGCCATGGAGCAGCATCGCCGGAATTATAATCTCTGGCACGAAGAGGACATCGCGCGAAGTCCCGACGTGTCCGACACCGAAATCGCCCGGGTCAAGCGAAGCATCGACAAGCTGAACCAGTCGCGCAACGACCACATCGAACAGTTGGACGACGCGATCATCAAGCGGCTCGTCGAGAGCGGCGTCAATCCGGAGCCGGGTACGCCGATGAATACCGAAACGCCGGGCAGCGCGATCGACCGGCTTTCGATCATGGCGCTGAGAATCTACCACATGACCGAGCAGGTCAACCGGACCGACGCGACCGAAGAGCATAAACAGAAAGCCGCCGAACGGCTGCAACGTTGTTTCGAACAGCACGCCGACCTTTCCAAGTCGCTCGAAGAGCTTCTGGCCGACCTTTTCGCCGGGCGAAAGTTTTTGAAAGTGTACCATCAATTCAAAATGTACAACGACCCGACGATGAACCCGTATTTGTACGCGAAGAAAAGCACGTAATTCGGGTCGGTTTTTTGGGAATGCGGGCGTCTGGCCCGCCTGGGAAAACTCGGAGATTTTTCGGCAGGGATTATACTGTAAACGGTGTGAAATTCCCTGTTTCGGCGAAAAAGATGTCATTCTTGAGGTACTCCGAAGAATCTGGTTTCAAGCAGAGCACATTCCGCAAAGCGTGTTGGCCAGATGCACCAGATTCTTCACTCCGTGAGTACACTTCGTTCAGAATGACAACGTTTGGCTCTGCGTGAAAAGGGCATTTTCCAG
>JAVBTU010000171.1:0-2904 GCA_031556015.1 Thermoguttaceae bacterium | reverse complement strand
CCGCCGGACCGCCGTCGGGACCGTTGTACTTGATACCACCGTCGGTCGGCGGATTGTGGGACGGCGTGATCACGATCCCGTCCGCCAAGCCGTCGGTACGATTTTCGTTGTAACGCAAGATCGCGTGGGAAATCACCGGGGTCGGCGTGTTTCCGTTTTTCACCTGATAGAAACATGACACGCCGTTGGCCGCGAGGACTTCGATCGCCGTCCGTTGGGCCGGATCCGAGGCGGCGTGCGTGTCTTTACCGAGGTACAACGGGCCGGTGTAGCCCTGCATGGCCCGATAATCGCAGACCGCCTGCGTGATCGCGAGGATATGCGATTCGGTGAACGACCCGTCCGCCGGTTTTCCCCGATGCCCGCTGGTCCCGAACGCGACTCGCTGCGCCGGATTGTCCATGTCCGGCACGTTGTCGTAATACGCCTTTTCCAAAGCAACGACGTCGATCAAAAGTTCCTTCGGAGCAGGTTTACCGGCGAGTGGACTGAGCATGTTAAATTATGAATTATGAATTATGAATTAGGAATTAGGAATTAGGAATTGAAAACAGAGCGAGAAGCGTAAGCGAGCGAAAAAAGAATTCATAATTTATAATCCAGAATTCATGATTCGTTATTCGTGCCGCAGCGCTTCGATGGGGTCCATTTTCGCGGCGCGGATGGCGGGGTAGAGGCCGAAAACGACGCCGATGACGACCGAGATACCGAACGCCAACGGAATCGACGACGGCACGATGATCGGTTGAATGTCCTGGACGACCGGCGGAAGACTCGCGACCATGTTCGGCATCCGCTCCTTGATCAGCCCCATGGCGAAAACCGTGACAGGGCGACAGGAGAGCCCCACGACGACCCCGACCGCGCCGCCGACGACGGATAGGACGATCGTTTCGACCAGGAATTGTCGCACGATATCGCCCCGTTTGGCGCCGAGCGCCCGACGAATCCCGATTTCCCGGGTCCGTTCCGTGACCGTGGCGAGCATGATGTTCATGATCCCGATTCCTCCGACCAAAAGCGAGATCGCGGCGATCAATCCCATGAACACGATGAACATCATCCGGGTCGTTTTCGCCTGCTCCAACAGTTCCAACGGCACCGTGACGCCGAAGTCGGCCATTTCCGAGTGCGTTCGTTCCAATGTCGCTTTGATCAGGTCGGCGGTTTCCAAAACGTCTTTGACAGAGTCGACGCGAATCGTGATTTGCGACAGTTCGACGATTTCCCCCTCGAACGAACCGCTTTTGCGGATCAAGACGACGTCCCCCATTTTCGACCAAAGCGTTTCGATTGGAATATAGACGTCGAACGTGAAATCCTGGGCCGCGAACGAGCCGCCGATCCCCGCGGTCGGATTTCGCGGCTGTGTGACGCCGACGACGGTATAATAGTACCCCGGATCGTTACGGTTTCCCTGGATCCGGATTTCCTTGCCGATCGGGTCGTCTTGCGGAAAGAGCTTGTCGGCCATTCCGGCGGACAGAACGCAACGGGTGGTCTTTTCCCGAAGATCCATATCGGTCAGGAACGCACCCTGGGCCATTTTCAGGCGGGTCACGTCGGCGTATTCCGGGGTACAACCGACGAGCCGTCCTTCCGTTTCGACGCTGCCTCGGGCGAAGTTGCGCGGAATTTCGCGAACGGGTATCGATTGCTTGATCGTCGGGATCGTTTCAACGAGCCGATCGTAATCTTCCCGGGTCAACCCGAACGTCGGCAGACCGCGTCGACCGGCTTTCCCTTCCGGCGCGTTGGCCGGCTTGATCGTGCGAATGATAATGTTGTCCGCTCCGAGACTTTCGATCTGTTCCTGCGCTTTTTTACTGATACCTTCCCCGATCGCCAGGAGCCAGATTACACTCGCGACGCCGATGAAAATGCCGAGTACGGTCAAAAGCGACCGCATCGGGTGCAAAAACAGGCTTTTAACGCCGAGCTGCCAAGTTCTGAGCCAAAGTATTAGCATGTCAGTCCGTCCGGAATAATCAAAACATCACCTACTCATTATACTCGAACTCCTGTAGTTGCAAGGTCCATTATTCAAGGAGATGCAAAAGACACGCGAGGAATAGGCGGTACAAGGGATTCGCCGGAAAGTTAGCGGCAGAGGTTGTTTTGAAAAACAAAATACGGTAAAAATGCGGCGGACCGACCCGGTGTTCGATAATACAATCGCCCCCCAATCCCGTCGTTTTTGCTCTCGCTCGCCTCCGTTTCCCCCCTTTGGAAATTTTCTTCCATGTCCACGAGATTTCAGCGGTTTTTCGGTGCTCCTCGGCAAGACAATCAACAGTGCAAGCAAACTAAGTGCGGTACCGCAAACTTACGGCGGCTGCGGATCGAGTCTCTTGAAAGTCGGGAAATGCTCGCGATTAGCGCCGTGGAGTTTGAATCCATTCGGATGTCGTATAGCCATTTGGAGTTCGGGTCGGATGTGGAGCTTTACAACGTCATCGAAATCACGGCGGACGAATTGTCGGAAGAAAGGCTCCGCACCGCAATCCTTGAAGCGGGAAATGGAGAGAATGGGAGGAGCCTGATCGTCGCCCGTACGACGGAAACGGAAAACACGATCACGCTGAATAACGGTGAGTTATTCATCAACAGCTATTACAATGTCACGATCGTTAGTCTCGGCAACGCTCCGCTTACCATCGACGCCAATCATCGATCGCGTGTGTTGAGCATTGCCGAGAATACATATGTCTCTCTTGGCGGACTGACGATCACGGGCGGTTATGCCGAGGACGGCGGCGGGATTTATAGCCAAGGTTCCTTGCATCTGGCCCACTGCACAATAGCGGGAAACAGGGCGGAGAACTCCGGTGGCGGGATTTATTCCTCGCCCGGACGCTGGACGGGTGTGCAGAGTTGCGTGATATCGGGAAACACCGCTTCTTC